>JBDTOA010000061.1:0-10088 GCA_039933475.1 Dermatophilaceae bacterium | reverse complement strand
CCCCCAGAACCGGCCTGAAATGAGCACGGCTAAGAGCTGACGGGGTTGCGCAGGCTCCGCAGCCACGCCCGGGCCTCGACGAAGTCCTTGTCGCCGGTTCCTCGCGAGACCTCCGCCGGGACGCCATCCGCGCGTGGGTAGGAGCCCAGGAAGCGCACCTCGGAGCAGACCCGCTGCAGTCCCATCAGCGTCTCGCCCACGCGCTCGTTGCTGACGTGACCCTCGCAGTCGATCGAGAAGCAGTAGTCGCCAAGCCGGCCGCCTGTGGGTCGCGACTCGATCCGGGTCAGGTTGATGCCGCGCGCGGCGAACTGCTCGAGCAGCTCGAGCAACCCACCGGGGCGGTCCTCGCGCTGGAAGAGCACGACCGAGGTCTTGTCGGCTCCTGTCGGCGCGGGCAGCTGACCTGGCCGGGCTACGAGCACGAACCTGGTCACGGCGCCCTTCATGTCGCCGATGTCCTCCGCAAGCACCGTGAGGCCGTGGTTCTCAGCGGCGCCTGGCGCGCAGATCGCTGCCTGGTATGCCGGCCTGTCACCGGCCAGCCCTGCGGCGGCGGCCGCGGTGGACGCGCCAGGCAGGTAGTCCACCTCTGGTAGGTGTGCTGCCATCCAGGCGCGCACCTGGGCCCAGGCGTGCGGATGGGTGGACACGGCGCGGATGTCCGCACGCGCCATACCGGCTGGTGCGGCGAGGACGAAGGTGATCGGGACGACCTGCTCGCCCACGACAACCAGAGGGTCACCACTGGCCAGGGCATCCAGCGTGGCACTGACGCCTCCCTCGACCGAGTTCTCGATCGGCACCATCGCGGCGTCGAGGTCGCCCGCGCGCAGGGCTGCCAGCGCTGCGTCCACGGAGGTGAACGGGACGCTTTCGGCGTCAGCTGCCTCGGCCACCTGGGAGGACTGCCGCAGCGCCATCTCGGTGAATGTGCCTGTGGGACCAAGGTATCCGTATCGCGTGCTCACGAGCTGCCCTTTCCGGTTCGAACAGCGGCGAGCGCCTACTGCCCTGAAGTGTCAGCCTGTCCTCGCTTCCAGCCTCACGGCGAAGCCCAGGTCCACGACCGCAGCGTATGACGAGTGGGGCCTGCGGCGCTCGACGTTCCAGCTCCGGAGGCTCGGGCGGTCCATCTCAGATCATGGGCGCGCTCCGCTTGGCCGACCGTGTCACCCATTGAAGGTCTGGTTTTGCGCCCGCTCACGAGGTAGGAAAAGACGATGTAGTTCTCAGTAGTCGACCCGAGCCCCGAGGAGCTTTCCATGGTTGAGACGACCCACGCCCCAGTTGTCTTCGTTCACGGTCTTTGGCTGCATGGCAGCTCTTGGCAGCCGTGGGTGGACCACTTCAAGGAGGCCGGATACGAGGCCTACGCACCGGGCTGGCCAGGTGACGCCGACACCGTTGAGGCGACCCGCGCCAATGCCGACGCGGTCGCGGACCACGGAGTTGATGAGATCAGCGACCACTACGCCGAGGTGATCGCCACTCTCCCTGCGAAGCCCATCGTCATCGGCCACTCCTTCGGCGGCCTGATCGTCGAGAAGCTGCTGGGGGAGGGGCACGCGGTTGCGGCGGTTGCCATCGACGCTGCACCCATCAAAGGCGTCCTTCCGCTCCCGATCTCGGCACTGCGGGCCGCCTTCCCAGCACTTCACAATCCTGGCAACCTCGACGCCGCCGTGTCGCTGACGCCCGAGCAGTTCGAGTACGCCTTCGGGAACACGCTCACAGCAGAGGAGTCGGCGGAGCTCTACGAGCGCTGGACGATCCCCTCTCCCGCGAGGCCGCTGTTCCAGGCCGCAACCGCGAACTTCAACCCCCACTCCGAGACCAAGGTCGAGGTCGACAACGAAGAACGTGGCCCGCTCCTGCTCACCATGGGCGGCATGGACCGTACCGTCCCTGAGGCGATCACCAAGTCGACCTTCAAGCAGTACCGCAAGTCCTCGGCGGTGACCGAGATCAAGGAGTTCGAGGACCGCGGCCACTCACTGACGATCGACCACGGATGGCGCGAGGTCGCCGACTCCGTCCTCGGCTGGCTCAGGAGCAAAGGGCTGTAGGCGAACCACTCCACCCTCGCGCCGCCAGGACGCATGCCCGCAGTAGCTCGCCTCTGGCGACGCGTCTGTCGGCAGGTCGGCTTGACAGGTGACTTTTTAGTCACCTATCTTCGGTTGGTGACCGACGACGACCTCGTGTTCAAGGCGCTCGCCGACCCGACCCGGCGGCTCCTGCTCGACCGCCTCTTCGAGCGGGACGGTCGCACCCTGACCGAGCTCGAGGCCGACGTGGAGATGACGCGGTTCGGCGTGATGAAGCACCTGCGCCTGCTCGAGGACGCCGGCCTGGTGGTTGTCCGCAGGTCGGGCCGGACCAAGCTGCACTTCCTGAACCCGGTGCCGATCCGGCTGATCCATGACCGGTGGATCGACAAGTACACCGAGCGCCAGGTCTCGGCGCTGGTGGATCTGAAGGCTGAGCTGGAGAGCCAGCCATGACCGGGCCGACCGGACTTGGGCACCGGCGATCGGGTCGGCAGCTCGCTCGTTAGGCTCGGCTCACCATGAGCTTCGCCATCGCGGTCACTGCCTTCCTGCTCATCTTCCCCATTGAGCTGCCCGACAAGACCTTTGTCGCAACCCTGGTTCTGGCCACGCGGTACCGGCCGTTGCTGGTCTGGCTCGGCGTCAGCGCGGCCTTCGCGGTGCAGACCGTTGTCGCCGTGACCCTGGGCGGCCTGATCGGCCGACTTCCGCGCACGCCGGTCGAGATCTTCGCCGGGCTGATGTTCGTGGCGGGCGGCCTGATCCTGATCCGGGGGGCCGCCAAGGCCGACGCTGAGGAGGCCGAGACCGAGCAGGAGTTCGAGACCAAGGCCAAACCCGGGATCCACGGCTGGCGGGTCGTGGGCACCAGCTTCCTCGTGCTCTTCCTGGCCGAGTGGGGGGACCTGTCACAGCTGCTGACCGCTGGCCTGGTCGTGAAGTACGAGGACCCGGTGTCGGTCGGGGTCGGGGCTTTCGTCGCCCTTGCCACGGTGTCGGCGCTGGGGGCACTTCTGGGCCGGGCCCTGCTCACCCGGATCAAGCTGGCTACCGTCCGTCGCGTCGGCGGCTCCCTGTGTCTGCTGCTCGGGGCGGCTTCGCTGGTGCATGTCGCCAACGCATCGATCCTCAGCTGAGCCGGCACGTAACCTGTTGCTCGTGACCCGACGCCGACTGCTCCGTGCCGCTGCGGCGTCGGTCGTGGTGGCTGCCGTCGTCATCGGCGCACTCGTCGCGCGATCCGGGGCGCCCGCTTCCCCGCGAGGCCCCAAGGACCTCACCGGGTCCATCGTGGTCATCGGCACAGGGGGACTCGCCTGGACTGATATCTCGGCCGAAACGACGCCTGCCCTCTGGTCCTTGCTGCGAAACGGAGCCACGGCAGACCTGAGCGTCCGATCCGTCCACGCCAACACGTGTCCGGTGGATGGCTGGCTGACCCTCTCTGCGGGAGAACAGGCTGGTGACGGTCCCACGGGCGCAGCGTCGACCGGCAGCGACAGCAGGCCACCGTGCCGGGCACTTCCTGACCGGATGGCGGCCGGAGTGGTTCCGCACTGGGACCAGTACCAGGCGGCAGCCTCGGCCAACAGCTTCGAGGCGACCCTTGGTCTGCTCGGGGACCAGGTTGCCAGCCACGGCGGTTGCATCCAGGCCGTCGGCCCCGGCGCGGCCCTGGGCGCAGCCCGCTCCAGCGGGATCGTGGACCGCTACCAGGCGTATGACGACTCGGCTCTCGTCGCGGCCCTGGCCGCCTGTCCTGCCACCCTGATCGACGTCGGCCCGGTCCGAGACCCCGCAGAGGTGAACCCCCAGGACGAGCTCAGGCCGGTGACCACCCGGGCCCAACAGGTCGAGGCGATCGACGCGCGGGTCGCGGCGGTACTCAAGGCTGCGCCCTCGGGGAGCGACGTTGTTCTCGCCAGCCTCGCCGACGCCGGAGTCACCGAGCGGCTTCGCCTGGTCGCCGTCTCCGGGCCCCGGTTCGGAGCCGGGACGCTCAAGTCGGCCTCGACCAGAGCGCTCGGCCTGGTCCAGCTGGCTGACCTGACGCCGACCATCTTTGAGCATCTGGGCATCCCAAGACCGGCCCAGCTGGGCGGCGCCCCGCTCGAGTTCGTTCCCGCCGGCGGCAACTCCGACCAGGCGGCCGCCGAACGCCTCCGCGCACTCCTCGACTACGACCAGGCATCGCACGCCGTCCACGGCCTGGTCGAGCCGTTCTTCTACTCGCTGGTGCTGCTCCAGATCGCGATCTACCTGGTTGCCGCCCTGCTCTGGAGGCGGCGAACGGGCGACCTGACAAGGCTGGCAAAACATGGCTCGAGACGAATGCCCCAAAGCACCAAGCTGCTCCGGGTCACCCGCCGCGTGGCGATTGTCGCCTCAACGGTTCCGGTCTCGACGTTCCTGGCCAACGTGCTTCCCTGGTGGCGTTTCTCGGTTCCCTTCGTCAGCATCGTCGCCTCGGTTGCGGTGTTCGCGACACTGATCTCGATACTGGCCCTGCTCGGGCCGTGGCGCCGGAGCCTGTTCGGGCCGGTGGTTGTCGTCTGCGCCGTGACGATGGCCGTCCTGGCAGCCGACGTGATGACCGGGTCAAGGCTGCAGCTCTCGTCGCTGATGGGCCTGCAGCCCGTCATCGGGGGGCGGTTCTACGGCATGGGCAACGTGACGTTCGCGCTTTTCGCCACGGCCACTCTCATCCTCTGCACGGTCGTGGGCAACCACCTCGTGCCGGTCATGGGCCCGCGTCTGGCGGCCGCCGCTGTTGCCACCATCGGGATGGTCGCTGTGATCGTCGACGCATCCCCGTCCTGGGGCAGCGACGCCGGAGGGCCGCCCGCGCTGCTGCCCGGCGTGATCCTTCTGGTTCTGGCCATCCTGCAGATAAGGCTGACCTGGCGGCGGTTGCTTGCCGTCGGAGGAGCAGTCATCGGGTTCATCGTCGTTCTGAGCCTGCTCGACTGGCTTCGCCCAGCCGAGTCCCGTTCGCACCTGGGCAGATTCGTGCAGACCACCTTCGACGGTGGCGCATGGGCCGTCATCAGCCGCAAGCTCGACCAGAACGTATCCCTCCTGGAGAGCAACCCCCTGTCGTGGCTGATCCCGTTCGGCCTGGTTCTGCTGGCCTATCTGCTTGCCCGGCCGGACTCGCGCTTGGCACGGCCGTTGAGCCGGTCCTTCCGGAGGGTCCCCCTGCTGCGCACCGGCCTCATCGCCGTTCTGACCATGTGGATAATCGGCTTCGTCCTCAACGACTCTGGGACTGCGATACCCCCCGTGGGAGTCACCCTTGCCTTTCCGCTGGTGATCGCAGTCGCGCTCAAGACCGCGGAGGACGAGATGCTGGCCGGCCCCGCGACGACGCGCGCCTCGCTGCGCCTGCGATAGCCAGCCACACGAGCCACGCGGCCAGCGGTCCCAGGATCTTGCGAAAGCCCAGCGTCAGCGACTCGACGCCGGGACTCATGGCGACCACCCGCCCGGGGACGTACGCCATGGCCAGGACGGTCAGCTGCACGAGCAGGATCCAGTCCAGTGACGTAGCCACAAGCAGGGGCAGCGTGGCCCAGGTGAGCACGTCATACCAGGGAAGCGCGTAGGGCGCCGCCAGGACGTACGCCGTGGCCAGCACGAAGGTCGCCGTCATCGCGGACTGAGTCTGCCTGGTCGTCACGGCCGCTTGCGTCTCTGCAGCTGAGGTCGGCTGCGCCGTCCAGGCCTGCAGGGCGATCGGGCGCGAGCGGGCGAGGCGCGAAAGAGCCCAGACCAGCAGGATGAACACGACGACGGAGACCACGGAGCCCACGGTTCGGGCCGCGTCCAGCGGCATGACCCACGACAGGAGGTTCACGATCGGGCGCAGCGCGGTGGCCAGCGACACCCCTTTGCCGCTCTTCAGCAGCTGCTCAAAGACATGGGGGCCCGCCCAGAGATGCAATGACGCGAACACCCCCAACGACGACACCGCCAGCGCAGTCGTGTTGCGTACCAGGGGTTTCCGCGCAAGGGAACGCCAGGACCACAGGATGGCGAGCCCCACGATTCCGTAGGTGACCTTTGAGCTCACCGCTGCCCCGAGCAGCACACCGGCCATCCAGGGCCGTCGGGCGGCCAGCAGCACCGCGGCCAGCGCCAGAGCGGTGGCGATGAGATCGACATGGGCACCGAGCACCGCCACCCCGAACACGATCGGGTTGGCCGTCCACAGGAGGTCGATGCGCCTTCGGGCCAGGTCGTCGACTGCTGTCAGACGCAGCAGGAACCGAACCAGCAGCCAGGCTCCGACGATCAGCAGCTGCCATACCCAGACCGTCTGGCGAAGGTTGTCCCGGCCGACGAGCGAGGCCACGGTCTGCAACGCCGTCGAGAAGGGGCCGTAGATGCTTGGGGTCATGGTCCACGGGGGCTCGACAGCGCTGGTTACGGGGTCGGTGCCTCCGGCCCACGTGATCGGCGGGACCTGGTACGGATCGCCGCCCTCCGCCGAGATCCGCCCGTAGGCCGCGTAGTTGGTGTGGTCAGCCGAGCCGATCGGCGAGGTCAGCAGGGCCAGAGCGCCCAGCGTCAGAGGCAGGAGCCAGGGGTGGTCCCAGAGCTTCTGCAGCTGGCCGGCATGGGCAAGGCGCCATAGCCCAGGCTCGCCCCCCCGATTTTTCGAACCTCGCCAGAGGCCAAGACCCACCGCCAGAGCCCCGAGCAGGTATGCCGTCCACAGCAAGGTCGTGACCATGGCTGACGACAGGGAGATCGGCAGGTCACCTGGGGCCCAGCCTCGTGGTCCCAGACCGGGTTTCGCTGCCGAAGGGCCGGCAGCCGCCACCAGCAGAAGCAGTGCGAACGAGAGGGCCAGCGCCAGGGTGCGCGCAAGACCCAGCGAGCGATCAGCCCGCGTGGCGCTCATCGCGGCCTCTGGATCTCACGAGTCCGCCGACCCTGCGAACGCGGAGGCGTCGGTAGGCGAGCGCGAGCCAGACGTCGCGATACTGCCTGGCCCGGTGAACCTGACCCCGCCAGTCCCCGCCGGAGACGCGATGCTGGAGGGCGCATGGGACCTCGAGCACCCGCAGACCTGCGCCCAGTACGTCCACGGTGAGTCCGACCTCAACTCCCCAGCCCCGCGCCAGCGGCGAGGCCGTCTCGAACGCGTCTCGGGTCAGACATCGCATGCCTGACAAGGGCTGGGTAGGCGTCCACCCGGTAAGTCTCTCAATACCGCCTCGGGCCAGGCGAACCACAAATCCGTGGCCGCTTCCGGGGGTAGCCTGCGGCGGCAGTATCGCGATCGTCATGTCCGCCTCCCCTGATGCGACCGGCGCAATCAGGACGTCAAGACTGGAAGCGCTGCCCTCGAGGTCGGCGTCCACGAAGAGCAGCTGACGAGCGCGCCCCGTCCTTGCGGGCTCGGTGATGTCCCGTTCGGCTGCAAGGCGCGCGCCGGTGGCCATGGCCGCGGCCTTACCCCTGTTCCGGGAATGGCTGACGACCACTGCACCGGCCTCACGGGCCAACCGTGCTGTCGGGTCGGAGCTTCCGTCATCCACGACGATCACCAGCTCAACGCCCGGGATCGCCCGCACCGCAGAGATCGTCGGCACGATCCGAAGGGCCTCGTCCTTGGCCGCGATGATGGCGACGACGCAGGCACCCGTCGCCGTGGGACCCATCACGCGCCAGGACCCATCACGCGGCGGGACCCATCACTTAGCGAAGCGTGACCTGGCGACTCAGCAGACCCGAACGAGCCCGCCGTTCCTCCGTCGTCAGGGCGCCGCTCTGGGCCAGAGCGTCATCCAGGCGGGCGTTGAGCTGCGCCACAGGCTTCTCGAAGTCGGCGGCTGCCACGGTCGGGTCGAGCTCCCAGACCGGAACCAGCAGACCGCAGGCCCGGAAGGCGCCAAGGAGCCGGCTGCCCTCTCCGAGTGACGTGGCCGACGCGGCCCGCAGGCGGGCGAGAGCATCCGTTGCTGCATCCTCGTCATGCGGCAGCACCCAACGCAGGTAGGTGCGCTCGCCGACGTGACACCAGTAAGCCGAGGGGACCGACTCCAGCTTGGTGGTCGGGATCGCAGCGGCGTTGGCGCGCTCGAGAGACTCCTTGCCCGCATCGTCAAGGTCGCTCGTGTCCGGAAACCAGAAGTCGAAACCCTCGTGCACCGTTACCTCAAAAGCCGCAGACAGGTCCAGGACGTCCTGCAGCCTGGGTGTCGCGGCGGTTGCGAGGGGCGCCGACGGCAACGGCATACCGATCTCAGCGGCTGCCGCGGCGAGGAGCACCTGAGCGATGTCGCGGCTGGCATCACCGCTGGTGGAGCCGGACTGCATGGCCACCATCACGGCGCCGTCCGTGCGTCGCAGACCCGACCAGGAGAGCGGCAGAACCGTTGCCACCGTTGCCGTTTGGGGTGAGTCTGCGGTGACTGCGCCGGGCTTGAAGGTCACAGTCGCGGTGGCCGCCGGAACGACCTCGCGCATGGCCACCCAGTCGGTCTCGCCGACCAGCCCCTCAAAAGGCCTGGCCACGAAGGCAGCCGCTTGTCCCGCGCGGTCCCTGCTGCTGGTCTTGCGCGCCGTGCTGCCGTCGGACGCGCGACGCCTCGATGCCTTGCCCATGGTCGCCAACCCTAGCGGGGGCGAGCGGGGTCAGGGACTGTGGTGGCTGGACGGGCCGCCGATCGAGGCCCAGACCGTGTTGCCGGGGCCGTTCTCCCGCACACCCCACTCGTGAGCGAGGCTGCCGACGATCCGCAACCCTCGACCGCCGGCGGACCAGACGGAGCGCGGGGCGGGACTCGGGAAGGTGGGGCCCCCTCCGTCGGTGACGTCGATCTCGACCACGCCACCATGGACTGACCAGGTGACCCGAATTCCTCCGTCCGCCAGCGGCTGGGCGTGGCGAACGGCGTTGGTCACCAGCTCGGACAGCACGATCTCGGACTCGCCGACGACGACCGGGTCCACCCCTTGGGCCCGGAGCTCGGAGGTCAGGGCACGCCGGGCATCCACCGCGGAGCTCATCGTCCATGGCACTCTCAAGGTCCGCACCGAGATCTTTTCCTCCACCTCAGCTGCCGTCTCTGACCGCATTTGACACCATTTAACCCCTGACGCACAAGCGGTCGCGAACAAAGGCCGGGCGGTTGGAGATGATTGCGTCGACCCCGAGCTCGAGACACATGTCTATGTCCGCCTCCTGATCCACGGTGAAGACATAGACCTGGTTGCCCCGGTCGTGCTGTCGTCGCACCGTCTTCGGCCAGCGGCGGACGATCTCCTTGTCCAGCCCGGCGATCCTCGCTCCCCTGGGCAGGGAACCGTCACGAAACCTCAGCGGCACGGAGCCACTCATGAGATAGACCAGCGGAACGTCGGGACACAGGTGCCGCATCCGCGAGACCGCCAGCTGAGAGAACGACATGACGCTGACGTGAGGCCGGCCCGGCACATGGGGACCATCCAGGTCGAACTCGGAGAGCACCTGCGCGAGCTCGCGCTCGACCTGACCGGCGTACCGGGTGGGGTGCTTGGTCTCGATCACCAGCCCCACCTCGCGGCCACAGCTCATCACCACGTCGATGAGGCGGCGGAGCGTCAGGAGCTTGTCCCGCTCGTGGTCCACGTCGGGCATCTCCACCTCGCCGTCGTGAGCCAGCTTCCACGAGCCGAAGTCCAGTCCCTCCAGAGTCGCCAGCTCAAGCGTGGAGACCAGGCCCTTCCCGTTGGAGGTCCGCTCGACATTGCGATCGTGGGCGCAGACCAGATGGGAGTCAGCCGTGAGCCGCACGTCGCACTCAAGGGCGTCCGCACCCTCGGCGATTGCGCGCAGGTAGGCCTTGAGGGTGTGCTCGGGCAGGTCCCGGCTAGACCCCCGGTGAGCGATGATCAAAGGGAGTGCCCCGGCGACTGGCCTGGCTACATCGTCCACGACCCCATCGTCCCACCCGGGACGAGGGAGCCCCGGGGCGACACCCCCTAACCTGGGCCGACCTGACCGAGGCCTTGGCGGCTTGAAAGTGGCGTCCGAATGACTAC
>JBDTOA010000060.1:0-10198 GCA_039933475.1 Dermatophilaceae bacterium | reverse complement strand
AGCACGATCCTAGCCAGAGCATCAAGAAGGCCCGCCACCGATGCGACGGGCCCGCCATGAATTCTGAGAAGTCCTGAGCTACTTCTTGTTGCGACGCTGGTGGCGCGTCTTGCGAAGCAGCTTGCGATGCTTCTTCTTCGCCATGCGCTTGCGGCGCTTCTTGATGACTGAGCCCATGAGTGTCCTTTGCCATAAAGCATGAATAGGTGGGTGGTGCTGCCTTGTTGCCAAGTACCGCCGACGCACGTTGTAGCCGGCACGAACTCCGCACCACGCCGAACCTTCCGCGATAGCGTACCGCCCCCGGTTGCCCGGCCCAAACCTGGTCGCGTCCCGTTCCCGGACGCAGGCGGCCCGAACGAAGGCGGGCCGCTTGGTACGCGGCCCGCCTCGATCGCCCTATCTGGTCAAGCCTGTTCAGGCGGTGTCGATGAACGAGCTCTGCAGGTAGTCGTGAACAGCGCTCTCCGGGACACGAAAGGAACGACCGACTCTGATGGCCGGAAGCTCGCCGCTGTGCACCAGACGGTAGACCGTCATCTTTGACACGCGCATGAGCGAGGCGACCTCGGCGACGGTGACGAACCTCACCTCTGCCAGCTGGCGCTCCAGGGCCATCCTGCACCTCGTTCTCTGCACACGACGTAGCGCCGGCTTGCCTCCGCGAGAGCTCCCGTGCGTGCAGAAGTAACGATAGGGGCAGAAGTGACCCGTGGGGAAGCGAATGAGACAAGATCTCGAAATTTGTCCAGCCGACACGCCGAGGGGCGGTCGATCAATCGAACCAGACGCCCAGACCGTGGCTGGGGAAGGTGGCCTCACGGGTAGCCATTATCGCGCGGTCCACGGCATCCTCCGGGTCGTAGCCGACCTCCCAGGAGCGCCACCACACCCGGCCGCCCTCGGATGCGCCATCGCCCATGTGCGTCGGGCCGGAACGTCCGCAGAGCGCCTGGGCGTGGTCGCGAAACTCCTTGGGCACCTCCGCGTCCAGCGGTATCGGACGGTGGGCAGCGATCGCGGTCAGATGAGTCCATGCCCGGGGCACGACGTCCACGAGCTCATAGCCGCCCCCGCCGAGGGCGACCCACTTGCCGCCGCAGACCTCGTGGGCCAGCTCATGGATCGACTCGGACGAGGTGCGCAGGGCATCCATGGAGAGCGCCAGGTGGGCCAGCGGGTCCAACACGTGCGAGTCACAACCGTGCTGGCTCACGATGATCTCGGGGTTGAACGAACGCAGCAGGGCAGGGACGACCGAGTGGAAAGCCCGCAGCCACGCTGCATCACCGGTGCCCGGCGGCAGGGCCACGTTGACGGCGCTTCCGGGCGCGCCCGGCCCGCCGGTGTCGGTCGGGAACCCGGTGCCGGGGAACAGCACCCGCCCGGTCTCGTGGACCGAGATGGTCAACACCCTCGGGTCGTCCCAGAAGATGCGCTCCACGCCATCTCCGTGGTGAACATCGACGTCGACGTACGCGACCCGGCTGGCACCGTTGTCCAGAAGCCACTGGATGGCCACGGCGCAGTCGTTGTAGATACAGAACCCTGAAGCCCTGTCGGGCATCGCGTGGTGGAGCCCGCCGCAGAAGTTGACCCCATGCTCTGTCTCACCGCGCCAGACGTCCCTTGCCATGTCCAGGGAGCCGGCCGCGATACGGGCACTGATGTCATGCATCCCCACGAACGCCGGGTCGTCCTCGGTCCCGAGCCCTCGGCCCTGGTCTGCGTCCCCAGGCTCGGCGGAGGCGTGGTGCACTGCAGCGACGTAGTCGGCGTCGTGGACGCTGAGCAGGACCTCGTCGTCTGGCACCACGGGGTTGACGACCTCGACGTCCGCCGCCTCGAACAAGCCGAAGGCGTCGCACAGGCGGGCGGTGAGGTCCAGACGTAACGGATTCATGGGGTGCTCGGACCCGAAGTCGTAACCCGTGAAACTCTGGTCCCAAACCACGTGCGCCTGTGTTGGCATGATGGCACGCTACCGGCAGGTCGCCCTCGCAGGCGACCTGGTGAACTTGCAGCCCCTTGGAGGACCTGTGGCCAAGAGCCGACTGTTCGAAGATGACGTCCTGGTCATTGGGCTCGGCCGGTTCGGGGCCGAGGCCGCCCTTGAGCTGCGACGGCTCGGGCACAAGGTCGTAGCCATCGAGAAGGACCCCCGACTTGTCGAGGTCTACTCGAGCCAGCTCGACAGGGTCATCCTCGGCGACTCCTGCGAGCCCCAGGTCATCGAGGCGAGCCACGCGAGCAGCTTCAAGCGGGCAGTGATCGGCATCGACGCCTCGATCGAGGCATCGGTACTGACCGCAGGCAACCTCATCGACGCCGGGATCTCGTCGATCTGGGCGAAAGCCATCAGCCTCGAGCACGCCCGCATCCTTGAGCGGATCGGGGTCCACCACATCGTGCGGCCCGAGTCCGACGCGGGCAAGCGGGTGGCCCACCTGCTGAACGGAAAGCTGCAGGACTACATCGCGTTCGACGACGGCTACGCCATCGTCAAGATGGCCCCGCCGCGCGAGGCGATCGGGTTCACGCTGGCGCAGAGCCAGATCCGCAGCAAGTACGGCGTGACGGTTGTCGGCGTGAAGGCGCCCGGCGAGGACTTCACCCACGCCGTCCCCGAGACCAAGGTGACGGCCCAGCACATCCTCATCGTCAGCGGTCCCAGCGATCTGCTCGAGACGCTGGTCGGCCGCCCGTAACACCGGCCAGGCGGCCAACCCCTCGCGCAGCGCCTCAGGCGAACCGGGTGCTCGGCACCGACCCGGGGTCCACGCCCAGGGGCAGAACCATGGCCATCTCCTCGGCACTCTCATCATGGCCGGCCACCCGCATCGGCCGGCGCCTCGAACCCGGGCGAAACCCGAAGCTGCTGGCAAACGCCACGGCCCGTCCGTTGTCGGTGCCAACCCAGTAGGACAGATGACTTTGTCCGTCCCGCAGAGCCTGGTCAGCCCCCGCCTCGACGAGCTTCCAGGCGACGCCCGTGCCCCGCGCCTCCGGCGTGACCCAGAGACCGAAGAGCTCTGCAGTCCCGGCGGTCCCCGCGTGAGACCCGTCATCGCGCCCGACGCTGACCACTCCCAGTGGATGGCCGTCGCGCTCCGCGACAAGTCGGCGTGACCGACCGACCCGGTCGCGCCACCGCTGCTCGTCCAGGGCCTCCTCCTGCTCCAGGGTCGCGACGAAGGCGTCGGGTGACTCCTGCAGGGCGGCCAGACGAACGGCGCGGTACGCCTGCCAGTCCTCCTCGCGCAGGACCCGCACGTTGATATCGCTCATGACATCACCCTCGCATCCAACCTCATCAGGCGGAAGGTTCCTTCGACGCGGCTCACAGCATCAGCTCCATCTCGACCTCGACGACCCCGTCGTCGAGCGGAAAGGGGACGGTACGACCCGTCGGGACAAATCCGGCCCGTCCGTAGAGACGGCCGGCCGTGTCGTTGCCCGAGACGACGTGAAGCAGGACCCGCCCCTTGCCTGCGGCGCGGGCCTGCGCAACCACGGCATCGACCAGCGCCCGCCCCACGCCGGTCCCGCGAAAGCCCGGCTCGACCCACATGCCGTAGAGGGCACAGTCCCCCGGATCGGTCACCCCGAACTCGGAGTACATCACCGAGCCGGCCGTCGACGCCCCCACGGATGCCAGGATGACGACGTTGTCTGCCAGCCGCTGCCGCCACAGCTGCTCGTCGAAGCTGGCAGCCTCGGCGTGGGTGCTGCCAAAGACCGACGGCGACTCCTCCAGCATGGCCAGCCGGATCGCCCGGTAGACCTGCCAGTCATCGGCGACCAGGCGGCCTACCTCAATGGCCGGGAGGTCAGCCATTGCCGGAGGCGAGCTGCTTCGACCGTTCGGCTGCCGCCTCCATGGCCGTGACGAAGGCGGCCCGGACCTTGTGGTCGTCGAGCTGGCGCAGAGCAGCCATGGTGGTGCCGCCAGGGCTGGAGACCTGCTCACGCAGCACCGTGGGGTGCTGACGGGTCTCTTTGAGCATGGTCGCCGCACCGTAGAGCGTCTGGACAACGAGCTCGGTGGAGGTCGCACGCGGCAGCCCGAGCAGCACGCCCGCCTCGATCATGGCTTCCACGACATAGAAGATGTATGCCGGCCCGCTTCCGCTGATCGCGGTGACCGCATCCTGGTGCTTCTCGGGGATCCGCAGGACCTTGCCGCACGAGCGCAACAGCTCCTCGGCTTCGACCAGGTGCACCTCGTCGCAGTCCTTGCCGGGGCTGATGGCGGCCATGCCCTCGTCGACGAGGGCGGGCGTGTTCGGCATGACACGGACGACAGCACTGCCCTCGGGCAGGCGCTCCTCCAGGAAGGCCGTGGTGATTCCGGCGGCAAGGCTGACCACGAGGGCACCGGGACGGACATGGTCGCGGATCTCGGACAGCAGGCCACCCATGTCCTGAGGCTTGACGACCAGCACCAGGGTGTCGGCCACCTGGGCAGCTTCGACGTTGCCCATGTGGCGGGCCCCCGAGGTGTGGGCCAGCTCCTCGGCGCGTTCGGCGTTGCGCCCGGTGATGACCAGGTCAGCGGCGTCGCGCCCCGATCGAACGAGGCCGGAGAGAAGCGTCGAGCCCATCACTCCGGCGCCAAAGATGGCGACAGTCTTCCTGCCGTCCTGGTCCAGGACCGTCATCGTCGGCCGCCTCAGCCCTTGGTCGCAAGTGAGCGCAGGAAGAACATCGCGTTGGCGGGACGCTCGGCCATCCGGCGGATCAGGTAGCCGTACCACTCCTGGCCGTAGGGGATGTAGACCCGCATCTGGTCGCCGCGGTCCGCAATCCGCTTCTGCTCCTCGGGACGGATGCCGTAGAGCATCTGGTACTCGAAGGTGTCGGCGGCCCGATCCTGTTTGTGGGCAAGGGCGCCGGCGATCTCGACCAGTCGGGGGTCGTGGGTGGCGATCATCGGGTATGCCTTTCCTCCGAGCAGCACCTTCAGGCAACGGACATAGGACCTGTCGACCTCGGTCCGGTCCTTGAAGGCCACCGACTCGGGCTCGTCGTAGGCACCCTTGCAGAGGCGGACGCGGCTTCCTTCGTAGGCGAGATCGCGGCAGTCGGCCTCTGTGCGGAGCAGATAGGCCTGGAGGACTGCGCCGACGGACGGAAAGTCCTGACGCAGGTCGCGAAGGGCCTCAAGGGTGTCGTCCGTGGTCTTGTGGTCCTCCATGTCCAGGGTGACCGTGGTGCCCGCGTTGGCCGCCACCTGGGCGATCTCGCGTGCGTGCTCCAGGGCGATCTTGGGACCGTCACCGGGCAGGGACTGCCCAAGGGCACTTAGCTTCAGGCTCACCTCGGCCTTGCCGCCCTGCGTGAGGCCGGCCTCGCCGAGCGCCGCGATGAGGGTGAGGTAGGCGTCGCGGGTCATCTGGGCCTGATGCAGGTCAAGGGTGTCCTCGCCGAGGTGGTCGATCGTGCACCGACGGCCGGTGAGGTTGAGCGCCCGGGCGGCGCCCACGGCGTCGGGGGTGGAGTCGCCGGCCACGAACCGCTTCACGAGGTCCCTGCTCATCGGGGCCCTCTCCACCAGGTCGCGCACGCGCCCGCTCTTGGACATCTGTAGCAGCCCCTGGCGCAGCACTCCGCTTGCATTCAACACGTTTTCCTCCGATTGGCGACCTCTTCGCGTCGGCCCAAGGCTATTCCCCAGGCGGCTTCTGGCTGACAGCGCTTGTCCCAGGCGTCGTCCGCCTATGGAGGTCTTCAGGCTGTGCGTCGACGCAGGGTGCCCGAGCCGAGTGCGATGGCGGCGATGGCGAAGGCAGCGACGATTGCCACGTCGCGACCCACCTCGCCTGCGGCATCGACCTGCGTGGTGAGGGTGCGCATGGCATCCACGGCGTACGAGAGGGGCAGGACGTCGGAAAGCAGCTCCAGCGGCCGGGGCAGCAGCTGGCGCGGCACCAGCAGGCCGCACAGCAGGAACTGTGGCAGCACGAAGGCGGGCATGAACTGAACCGCCTGGAACTCGGTGCGCGCGAAGGCACTGACGAACAGCCCGGTGGCCGTACCCAGAACTGCGTCGACAACCGCCACCACGACAAGCAGCCAACGAGGACCAGCAACGTCGAGCCCGCAAACCCAGATCGCGAATCCCGTTGCTACCAATGCCTGTACGATTGCCAGCGCGCCAAAGGCCAGCGCATATCCGGCGAGAAAGTCACCTTTCCCAAGGGGGGTCGAGAGCAGTCGCTCAAGGGTGCCCGAGGACCGCTCACGCAGCGTGGTGACACTGGTGACCAGAAACATCACGACGAACGGGAAGACGCCCAGCAAAGGAGCCCCGATACCGTCGAACACCCGGGTGCCGTTGTAGATCCATGCCAGCAGGCCGATCAGCACGCAGGGCACCACGATGAGCAGTGCCACTGTGCGGGGGTCGGCTCGAACCTGCAGCAGCACCCGTCGCGCAGTAGCGAGAGTCAGACGCGCGTTCATGCCACGGCCTCCTTCTCGATCAGGGCGAGGAAGGCGTGCTCGGCGTCGGCAGTCCCGGTGCTCGCCAGCAGACCTGCGGGAGTGTCGTCCGCGAGCAGGTGACCCTCGCGCAACAGGAGGAGCCGGTCGCAGCGGGTCGCCTCATCCATGACGTGGCTCGACACCAGCAACGTGGTCCCGTCCGTGGCAAGGCGGTGGAACATCGCCCAGAGGTCGCGCCGCAGAACGGGGTCGAGCCCAACGGTTGGCTCATCGAGGATGAGAATCTCCGGAGCTCCCACGAGCGCAGCGGCCAGGGAGACACGCGAACGCTGCCCTCCGGAGAGCTGGTCGACCCGCGAGTCGGCGCTCTCGACGAGGTCGACCTCCTGGATCACCCGCTCGACGGCATCACGGGGCGCGCTCACCACAGCGGCGAAGTAGGCGAGGTTCGCCCGGACGCTCAGGTCGCCATACACGCTCGGCTCCTGGGTGACGTAACCGACGCGGGACCGCAGCCCCGGGGACCCGGCCGGCTCCCCCAGGACCGTGACAGTGCCTCCCGCGAGGATCTGCACGCCGACGATCGAGCGCAACAAGGTGGTCTTGCCGCCTCCGCTGGGCCCGAGCAGGCCGACGACCTGACCGCGCGGCACGGACAGGGAGATTCCCGGCAGGACCACGCGCGACCCCCGGATGACTCGCAGACCGTCGACAACGACGACGGGTACAGCCTCGGGTTCATGGAGGTCATTCATCATGTGGTGAAATTTACTCCATCCACGGTTCGACGACAAGGCTGGCCTGCCCCATGTCGCCGGGGTGGGGGTCGGCGAGGTATCGCTGCAGGGTCGGGGCCACGAGCGCGACAATCTCGGCAGTCGAGGCGCGGACGACCGGCTCGAACCCGACCACGTACCTCATCATCGCCAGGCCGATCATCTGGGCGGCAGCCATCCCGGCTCGAAGGTGGGGCTGCGGGACATCCATCGACGACGCCACTCTGCCGAAGACCTCACGGGCGAGAAACTCCCGCAGCATCCGGGCCGCGTCCTCATGACTGACCGCCGACCTGATCAGCGCGACCAGCCGCTCGCGCCCGTCGGGTGAGTCCCAGATGTCGAAGAAGGTGGCTGCGAGACGCTCGCCCACCTGCTCCCGTGGACCGGCCAGGATCGCGTCGATCACGAGCCGTGGGTTGACCGGGAACGACATCGCCTCCACAAAGAGCGCGGCCTTGCCCTCGAAGTAGTGATGGACCAGTGCGGGGTCCACCTCGGCGAGACGCGCGATCGCACGCAGCGAGCTGGCGTCATAGCCCTTCGCCGCGAACTCCGCACGCGCCGCATCCAGGATCTCGGTCCGGGTGTCCTCGCCGGCCGGGCGACGCCCGCGCCTGACGGTGCCCGGCTGGCTCCGCTGTGGCGGCTGGGGCAGCTGGCCCGACTGGCCCCGCTGGCCCGGAGCCCTCGAAGGGGTCATGGCACGGCCGCGGCAGCCAGATGAAGGCGAGCGAAGGCCAGCGCCTCGGCCAGATCTGCCTCGCGCTGCTCCTCGGAGCACCGACGGGTGCTGACCTCGACGATGACCGACCCCGCGAACTGTTGCACCGCCAGGCTCTCCAGCAGCTCGGCGCACGGCTGGTTGCCGCGGCCGGGCACCAGGTGCTCGTCCCGCGGCGATCCCAGCCCGTCGCCGAGGTGGACGTGTACGAGCCGCTGCCCGAGAGCCGCTGCCATCTCCAGTGCGTCCGATCCGGCAGTGGCGGTGTGTGAAAGGTCGAGCGTCACGTGGTCGTAGGGCTGGTCGACCGGATCCCAGTGAGGCAGGTAGGCCTCAATCGAGCGATTACGCGCCCGCCAGGGGAACATGTTCTCGACGGCCAGCCTGATGCCGGACTCGTCCTCGCGAAGGGCGACCCCATCACAGAAGGCTCGGGCGTAGTCCTTCTGCCAGCGGAAGGGGGGATGCAGCACCACCGTGTCGGCTCCCACAGCCCCGGCCATCTCGATGGCCTTGTCCACCTTGGGCCAGGCCTCCGGACCCCAGACCCGCTGGGTGAGAAGCAGAGTTGGCGCGTGGATGGACACGACAGGCAAAGAGTGCAGCTCCGACAGCGCTTTGAGCGCGCCTGCCTCCTGCGAGACCGGGTCGGTCCAGACCATGACCTCGACCCCGTCGTAGCCGAGGCGCTGCGCCAGGTCGAACGCCGTGGCACAGTTCTCCGGATAGACCGAGGCGGTGGACAGCGCCACACGCGCGCCGGGGACCTGGACCGTGGTCATGGGGTCGAGACTATCGGCGAGGTCTCAACCTGCCGAGATCCAGTCCAGCCGCCGCAGGATCACGCCTTCGCGCAAGGCCCACGGGCAGATGTCGAGCCGTTCGATCTCGAGCAGGTCCATGGCGGCGTCGGCCACGACTGCGCCCGCCAGCATCTGTGGCGCACGCCCCGCAGAGACCCCGGACAGCTGCGAGCGCTCAGCCGCGGTCATCTCGGCCAGGCGCGACACCAGGGCCCTGAGGCGCTTTCGCTCGAGCACCCGTACGGCATACGGACCGTCTGCGGTAGGGGCTGCCCCGGCGATGCGGGCGAGGGACCTCAAGGTCTTGCTGGTTCCGACGAACCGGTCGGGCGCCCCCACCTTCTTCACCTGGCGCACCGCCCCGGCAATGTCGGCGCGGACCTTCTTGCGCAGCGCCTTGACCTGGACCGAGGTGGGTGGGTCACCGGCCAGAGCGGCCCGGGTCAGGCGCCCGGCCCCCAACGGGAGGCTCAGCGCCACGTCGGGCACCTCATCGATGCCTGCGGCGATCTCGAGCGAGCCGCCCCCGATGTCCAGGACCAGCAAGCGACCGCTGGACCAGCCGAACCATCGCCGGACGGCCAGGAAGGTCAGCTTCGACTCGTCCTCGCCCGAGAGCATGTGCAGCTCGACTCCGGTCTCCTCAAGGACCCGGGCAAGGACATCCTCACCGTTGGGTGCTTCACGAATTGCACTCGTAGCAAAGGCGAGGAGGTCTTCCACGCCCTGGTCCTCGGCGAAGGTGAGGCACTCACGAGTGAACGCCACCAAGGCGTCAGCGCCGGATCGGGCAATCGACCCGTGCTTGTCGACGTGCTCCGAGAGCCGCAGCTCGATCTTGTGCGAGGAGGCCGGGAGCGGATGGGCGCCCACGTGGGCATCGACGACCAGCAGGTGGATCGTGTTGGATCCCACGTCGATCACGCCGAGTCGCATGGTGCGAACCTATCGAGTTGAGCTGAACGGGTGCGGCAGCCGCGCGTTGGCGGCAGGGTAGGGGCATGCGCCCGACCGTGACCACCGAGGCCGCATCCGCGACCCGTCGAGTCTGGCCCACCACGGCCATGCTCGTCATCAGCGCCTTCGTGCTCATGCTGATGAGCACATTCATCGCCGGGATCGAGGTTGCGCCTTTCTTCGGTGACTATCCTTCGCGCGACAGTTACATCGAAGCCGGTATGACGTGTGTCACCACGCTGCCGGTCTTCGCCGCGATGGTCTGGTGCGGGCGGCAACGCGGTTCACGGCACGGACTCTGGCTGATCGGTGTGGCCGCCGGGTTGATGGCGTATTCAGGGCTCAACCTGTTGCTCACGACCGGTGGCCCCAATCACCCGCACCCGAACCTCGCCCCAGACGTGACAGACCTCTTCAGCGGCTCGACAGTGTTCAACTGGGCCGCGTTCGTGGTGTTCGTCGCGGTGGCGGTGGCGACCCACCTGCAGCGG
>JBDTOA010000059.1:0-10266 GCA_039933475.1 Dermatophilaceae bacterium | reverse complement strand
CCAAACTTGACCCAAAATCGCGGCTCCGCCGCGCCTAGCCCTCTAGGGAGCGTGCGAGAAAAGATCGGCCCGGTCTGACAGCTGGGCGGTCGCGCGCGCATTTGGCGTACCGACGTTCGGGTCAGCTCCCGCGTCCAGCAGCACCCGGACCACGTCGTCCTCGCCCTTGAGGATCGCTCCGGCAAGTGGGCTCTGCCCGCGGTCGTTGGTGCGGTCTGGATCGGCGCCCCGCTCCACCAGCGCGCCCACCGTGTCGGCGCGGCCGTGGGAGGCGGCCAGCATCAGCAGGCTGTTGCCCACCGCGTCCGTGAGGTTCACGGGAACTCCCTGCTCGACGTACGCAAGCAGTCTTGCCGTGTCGCCTGCCCGCGCGAGGTCGAAGCAGGTATGCGCGATCTCGACGAGATGCCGATCCGGTGGGCTGTCGACGCTGTCGTCCCACGGCCTGTCAGTGGTCACCACCTCAGGCTACGTCCCAGTCGGCGCCCGCGCCCTCGAACTCGTCAAAAACCAGCCAAGTGCGGGTGGACCGGACACTGGGGATGGCCTGGATGCGATCGAGGACCACGACGCGCAGGGCCGCGTTGTCGGGCGCGCGCACGAGAACCAGGACATCGAAGTCCGCGCCGAGCCTCGAGACGTGCTCGACGTACTGCAGCTGGCCCAGATGCGCAGACACCTCTGGCCAGGAGTTCTGCTCGATGGTCAGCGACACGTATGCCGAGGTGCCCAGTCCCGCACGCTCGTGGGCGATGCGGGCGGAGAACCCCGTGATCACTCCGTCGGCCACCAGACGAGCCACCCGCGCATACGCGCTGGCTCGCGAGATGTGAACCCGCTCGGCGAGCGAGCGGATCGACGTTCGGGCGTCCTTGACCAGCTCGCGCAGGATCTGGCGGTCGGGTCCGTCCAGGGGCCGGGCCGATTGTCCGGCTTGGTCGGGCCCCTGGGAGCCGTGGTTGGACAGATGGCCCTTCATCTCGCATCCATGGGGCCAATCATCTCCTATTCTCTCGGGCAATTGCGACGAACTGCTCATCGCGGGACGATGACCTACAAGATCGGTCGTCGGCCACCTTCTTGACGGGCCCATTGCCACCGCCGCAAACCCTGGAGGTCAACGCCGTGACGACGAGCCTGAGTACGGCGCAGCCCCAGACTCCGCCAGCCGAGGGACCCTTCTCGCGGGGCCTGATGCCGGCGCCGATCCCCGTGCAGTTCCTGGACGACACCGGGCATCGGGTCGATGCGATCACTGACGACTACGCGGAGCCATCTCACGAGCAGCTGGTAGCCGCGTATCGGGCCATGGTCATCGGTCGCCGGTTCGACATCCAGGCCACGACGCTGGCAAAGCAGGGGCGCCTCGCGGTCTACCCGCCATCGCGTGGTCAGGAGGCGTGCCAGATCGCCTCGATGCTGGCGCTGTCCGAAGGCGACTGGGCGTTCCCGACCTACCGCGACTCGATGGCCCTGGTGACCCGCGGGCTCGACCCGATAGAGGTCCTTGAGGTGCCCCGCGGCTACAGCCACTGCGGGTACGACCCGATGGCAAACCGGACTGCGCCGCAGTGCACGCCGTTGGCAACCCAGCTGGTCCACGCCGCCGGGTTCGCCTACGGCGAGAAGCGCAGGGGACATCCCACCGTCGCGATGGCTTTCGTGGGGGACGGCGCTACCAGCGAGGGCGACTTCCACGAGGCGCTCAACTTCGCCGCCGTGTTCAAGTCGCCGGTTGTGTTCCTCGTCCAGAACAACAAGTACGCGATCAGCGTGCCGCTCTCGAAGCAGACCGCCGCTCCATCCCTGGGATACAAGGGGATTGGATACGGCATCGCCTCCGAGCAGGTCGACGGCAACGACGCCATGGCCATGCTCGCGGTGCTCAACAAGGCAGTGGCTCACGCACGCTCGGGCCAGGGGCCGGTACTGGTCGAGGCGCACACGTACCGCCTGGACGCCCACACCAACGCCGACGACGCGACCCGTTACCGCGACTCCCACGAGGTCGAGGACTGGCTCCGCCACGACCCGGTGGCGCGACTGGAAGCGTGGCTGACCCGCGAAGGCCTCATCGATGACGCCTTCGTTGCCTCGGTGACGCAAGAGGCCGAGGCGTTCGCCGCCGACGTCCGCGACCGGATGACCATCGACCCGGTCATCGACCCAATGTCCTTGTTCAGCAACGTCTTTGCCACGCCAACACCACAGCTGTTAGAGCAGGGAGCAATGGTGCGTGCCGAGCTCGATGCCGACGCCCAGGCTGAGGCCGACGCAGAGGCTCACGCACAGGAGGCAGGCCGATGAGCCTCACCACTGCGACGGCGTCGCCTACCTCACGCGCCTCATCGCCGGCCCAGCTGGTCACGATGTCCGGGGCCATCAACCGCGCGCTGCGCGATGCGATGACTGCCGACGCCAACGTCGTGGTCTTCGGCGAGGACGTGGGCACCCTGGGTGGCGTCTTCCGGGTCACCGATGGGATCGCGCGCGACTTCGGCGACGACCGTTGCTTCGACACTCCGCTCGCAGAGGCCGGCATCGTCGGCTTCTCTGTAGGCATGGCGATGGCCGGGTTCCGACCGGTCATCGAGCTGCAGTTCGACGCCTTCGCCTATCCAGCGTTCGAGCAGATCGCCTCCCACGTGGCCAAGATGCGCAACCGCACCTCGGGCAGGGTCAACCTGCCGATCGTGATCCGCGTGCCCTTCGGCGGCGGCATCGGCGGCGTCGAGCACCACTGCGACTCGAGCGAGGCCTACTACGCGCACACCGCGGGGCTCAAGGTCGTGACCCCGGCCACGGTCGAGGACGCCTACCTGCTTCTCCGCGAAGCGATCAACGACCCGGACCCGGTCATCTTCATGGAGCCCAAACGGCTCTACTGGTCCAAAGGTTCTATCGAGACTGCAGTTGCCACAACGCGGTTCGACTCGTTCGGCCACGCTGCTGTACGCCGGGAGGGCACCGACGTGACCCTCGTCGCCTATGGCCCCAGCGTGGATGTGGCGATGGACGCGGCATCCGCTGCGCAGGACGAGGGCTGGTCGGTCGAGGTGGTCGACCTTCGCACCATCGTGCCTTTCGACGACGAGACCGTGGTCGCGTCCGTGCGCAAGACGGGCAGGTGCGTCGTGGTCCAGGAGGCCCAGGGCTTCGCGGGGGTCGGCGCCGAGATCGCCGCCCGCGTGCAGGAGCGAGCGTTCCACTCGCTGCATGCGCCGGTGCTTCGTGTCGCCGGCCTGAACATCCCCTACCCGCCGCCCAAGCTCGAGCAGTTCCATCTTCCCGGCGTCGAGCGCGTCCTTGACGCGATCGCGCGACTGCAGTGGGACGACCAACCCGACCTCCGGTTCGTGAACGGCCAGGCCCACCCCACCGGCGGAGGCGCTTCATGAGCCTCTCCTCAGGTCCCAACAGCCCCTCGACGTTCATGCTGCCCGACCTCGGCGAAGGCCTGACCGAGGCAGAGGTCGTGGAGTGGCATGTCGCTGAGGGGGACGAGGTACAGGTTGACCAGGTCGTCGTCACCGTCGAGACCGCCAAGGCAAGCGTGGATCTGCCCTGTCCTTATGCGGGTCGCGTCGGCACCCTGCACGCCGCCGTCGGTGGAGTGCTCGAGGTCGGCAGGCCGCTGATCACCATCGGCGCGAACGAGAAGTCCGGATCCGGCAGCGTTCTGGTTGGTTACGGGACCTCGGAGGCAAAGCGAAGCCATCGTCGGCGAGTGACTTCTGGCGGCGCCCTGCCGGACGCATCGACTATCTCGTCCGGTGGCCTCGCCACCTCTGCTGTGCCCGGCGTTGACACGGTAGCGAAGGTAGCCAAGGTCGTCGAGTCCCCGGCCACCAAGCCGACCCTGGCACCCATGATCATCTCGCCGGTCGTCCGCAAGCTGGCCAAGGACATTGGGGTCGACCTGACTGGCATTGCCCCATCCGGTCACGACCAGGTCATCCGCCGGGCCGACGTAGAGGCCGCCAGCCGCCCTGTCAATGGCGACCAGCCACACAGCGTCGTCCGCGCGGACCGGACTGGCGACATCCGCATCCCGCTTCGTGGCGTCCGCAAGGCTATCGCCGACAAGATGACGACCAGCCGACGCGAGATACCCGACGTCACCACCTGGGTCGACGTCGACGCAACCGCTCTGATGGCGGCAAAGGACGAGATCAAGGCGGTCAATCCTGAGGCTGGCATCGGAATACTGGCGCTGATGGCGCGAATCAGCATGGCGGGACTCAGGAAGTTCCCCGAGCTCAACGCCCGTGTCGACACCGAGGCCCAGGAGCTCGTGCAGCTGCGCGACATCAACCTGAGCTTCGCCGCACAGTCCCCACGGGGGCTGATGGTGCCCGTGATCCATGGCGCCGGCGAGATGACCACTGCTCAGCTTGCCGCGGCCCTGCACGAGCTGACTGCTCTGGCCCGCGACGGTGCCCTCAGCCCTGCGCAGATGACCGGAGGAACCTTCACGCTGAACAACTACGGCGTGTTCGGGGTGGACGGCTCGACGCCGATCATCAACTACCCCGAGGCCGCAATGCTGGGCATCGGCAGGATCTTCGAGCGCCCGTGGGCCCACGACGGGCAGCTGGCGCTGCGCAAGGTGACGCAGCTGGCCTTCACCTTCGACCACCGGGTATGCGACGGCGGGACAGCCGGCGGTTTCCTCCGGTTCGTCGCGGACTGCGTTGAGCGCCCGACCTCACTGCTGGCCCTGCTGTAGGTTCCGTCCCCGCTATCGGGATGCCGGCTTCGGGGAGCTCTCGATCTGCACGACTGCGGCTTGCCCGGATCCCACGACCCATCTGAGCGCCGGACCATCTGGGCATACGACATCCAGTGGGCCGAGGTCCGCCCGGCCACCCGGATCTGCTGTAACGACAGCAGATCCGGTCAGCAGCACCAGGAACTGACCATCAGCCAGGATGAGCGGCTCCGTCTGCGAGAGGTCCCTGATGGCGACCTGGGACGACAGCCGGTCTCGACGGGTCATGACATTGAGATCGCGCGTCGGGCCGTTGGGCAGGAGGCACGACGTCTGGCTGGCACCGTCGAAGGTAAGCAGCTCATGCAGACCCAGAACGTGCTCGACGCCGTCAATCGCGAGATCCATCCGCTCCCCGCCAACGAGGGTGATGGTGCGATCGAGACCGGGAAATGCTGAGAACGGGCCTGGCACCTCGACGTCAGCAATGCTGATCCGCCAGTCGAAGCCGCCCTCACCAGAACCGCCACTGGCGACCTCACGAGTTAGACCACCTCCGTTGCGCCAGGGGACGACGGTGAGCTCGGCGAAGCGGGCGATCTTGTGAGGATCAGGATCGTGGGCAGCTCTCATCGACCGGCAGCCAGGTTGAGCGCATGCGCTATCGGTACGCCGGCACGGTAGGACAGGTGCACGTATGAGGGCGCGTCGAGCACCGTCAGGTCTGCCCGGCATCCAGGGCGGATCATGCCGATGTCATTGCGCCGCAACGACTTCGCGCTTCCGGCGGTGGCGGCCCTCAACGCCTCCGCAGGGGTGAGTCCCATCTCGCGCACTGCCAGGGCGATGGCAAACGGCATGGAGGACGAGTAGGAGGTGCCGGGGTTGCAGTCCGTGGCGAGCGCAATACTCACGCCCGCATCCAGCAGCCGCCTTGCGTCGGGGTACGGGGAGCGGGTGGAGAACTCGACGCTCGGCAGGAGCGTCGCGACCGTCGTGTCCGAAGCCGCTACGAGATCGTCGATGTCGGACTCGGACAGGAACGTGCAGTGGTCGACACTCGCCGCACCCATCTCGACCGCGACGTGGACACCAGGACCGTGACCGAGCTGGTTGCCGTGCATCCGCAGGCCGAGACCGGCATCCCGGCCTGCGGACAGCACAGCCCGTGCCTCGTCCTCGGTGAACGCGTGCGCGCTGTGCGGCTCACAGAACACGTCGATCCACCTGGCGTACGGAGCGCAGGCCGACAGCATCTCGCCGGTGACCAGCTCGACATACTCGCTCCGCCTGTCCGTGAACTCCGGTGGCACAACGTGAGCACCGAGAAATGTTGTTTCCGAAGTGAACTCGCGGGCGATGCGCAACGAGCGCATCTCATCCTCGACGCCGAGCCCATAGCCGCTCTTGATCTCGACGGTGGTCGTTCCCTGGGCGCGCATCTCCGCGACACGACCGGCAACAAGGGCGCGCAGCTGGTCATCACTTGCGTCTCGGGTGGCATTGACCGAGTTCGCAATCCCGCCTCCGTCGTACCGGACACCGGACATCCGGGCGGCAAACTCGGCAGAACGGTCGCCCGCAAACACGAGATGCGAGTGCGAGTCGACAAAGCCGGGGACGAGCGCACGATCGCCGAGGTCCTGTCGCTCATCGGCCTGCGGTGCATCAGCCGCCTTGCCGACCCAGGCGATGACGCCATCCTGCACGATGACTGCAGCATCGCTCAGGCGCCCTAGGGCCTCGGAGTGGTCAGCTTCGTCGAGCAGCTCGTCGTTGGTGACGAGCTCGGTGATACCGCAGACCAGCGTCGAAGTCATGACCTCTCCCAGAGGGGCTCGATGGCCTTCTGCAGCAACGTTCCGACGTGGCCGAGCAGGTGTCGGCCGCCAGCCACCACGGTCCTGCCGTCCACGATCACGGTGTCGACGTCTTCGCTGGTCGCGCTGAGGATGATCTGTTGTGGCGCACTCCCAGCCGTTCGACGGGTGTCGAGTCGTACGGCGACAAGGTCTGCGCGCCCACCGACCTCCAGCCGGCCGGCATCGGGCCAACCCAGGCTGCCGTGACAGGTTGCCGCCGACAAGAGCTCGCCCAAGCCGAAACGCCCTCGCTGCAACGATTTCAGGCGCTCGTCCATCTCCAGCGCCCGAGCCTCCTCGAGCAGGTCGATGACGGCGTGCTGGTCGGAGCCAAGCGAGAGTGGGGAACCCGCGTCAAGCAGCCGCCGAGCCGGGCCGATGCCATCAGCGAGATCCCTCTCCGTCGTGGGGCAGAAGCAGACGGTTGTGCCGGTGCGGCCCAAAGCCACGATGTCTTCGTCGGTCAGGTGTGTTGCGTGCACCGCGGACGTCATTGGCCCGAGGAGGCCTTCAGAGTCCAGCAGCGCCGTCGGCGTCATGCCGTAGAAGCCCTGACATGCCTGGTTCTCCGCCGGCTGCTCGGAGACGTGGACGTGCAAGGGCCTGCCAGCTGCTGCCTCGGCAACACGGCCGAGCTGGTCGCGTGGCACGGCGCGGACCGAGTGGACGGCGGCACCCACGCGCATACCCTCCGACTCCTTCAGGCCTGAGACCCTCAGGGCCCACCTATCAGCGTCGCCATCGCTGAATCGCTCTTGGGTTGCATCAGGAGCGCTGTGGCCAGTTGCACTCAGTCCGCCTGCCACATAGCAGGTGTCGAGCAGGGTCAGCCTGATGCCGGCTTCTGAGGCTGCCTGGCGCAGGGCCTCGCCCATCGCGTTGGGATCGTCGTACGCCGCACCTCCAGGAGCATGGTGCAGGTAGTGGAACTCACCGACCGAGGTGACCCCAGCCAGGGCCATCTCCGCGTATGTCGCGGTGGCCAGTGCGAGGTAGGAGTCCGGATCCAGCTGCGCCGCAACGGCGTACATCCGCTCGCGCCAGGTCCAGAAGGTGCCGCGCCCATCGTGGGTTCGCCCGCGCAACGCCCGGTGGAACGCGTGGCTGTGGGCGTTCGCAAGCCCGGGCAGAACCACCCCCGGAAGGACCGTGGCATCGCCGGACCTGGTGTCCGTGGTGACCGCGACGAACCGGCCACCAGCAACCTCGAACGTGACGTCTCGTGCGAAGCCCGAAGGGAGCAGGGCGTATTCCGCCCACCACCGTCGCCGCCCCCCGTCATGTCCTAACTGCTTGGCCGCACCGTTGGCGGCCCGGGGGCCCCCGGATTCTGCGGCGCCGCCCTGCTGTTCGGACGGGGGTGTTGGGGTGGCTGGCGCAGCGGCCGTCATCGGGCCAGCTCTTCGGTGACCCGGGCCAGGGCCTCAACACCACGATGGCAGTCGTCGCGCTCGGCGAACTCCCCAGGCGAGTGAGAGATCCCGGTGGGGTTACGGACGAACAACATGGCCGTCGAAAGACCGGCAGCGGCAAGGACCCCGGCGTCGTGTCCGGCGCCCGTAGCCAGGATCGGCGCGTCGCCAAGCAGACCTGAGAGCCGGCGGGCCAAAGGCCCGTCAAAGGCGACCTCGGGGGACCAGGACTCCTCGACGGCTAGGCCTCCGGACTCTCCCGACACAGCCTTGACGACGGCCCGAACTCCCGCCTCGTCCGGGCCTCGAGCGTCCAGCCAGGCGGTGACCCGCGATGGAATCGCGTTGACGCCGTTGGGTTCCACGTGAACCTTGCCCACCGTGGCGACGCACCCCTGGTCGGTGGCGGCCGCGCGAGCCGCCAGCACGGTTGCCGCCAGTGCCAGCATCGGGTCGTGTCGGTCCTGGAGACGGGTGGTGCCCGCGTGGTTCGCCTCACCCTCCAGGTCGATCCGCCAGCGCCCATGCGGCCAGCTCGACGATGCGACGGCGATGGGCCGGCCCAGGTCGATCAAGCCGCGCCCCTGCTCGATGTGCAGCTCGACAAAAGTCCCGACCCGGCGCAACGTCTCTTCGTCCGGGCCTACCTCGCCGGTGTCGTGCCCTGCGGCTGTCATCGCCTCGGCCATCGTGACACCATCGGCGTCGCGAAGACCTCGAGCCTTGTCGGCATCGAGCCGACCTGTGATCAGACGGGATCCGGCACAGGCGATGCCGAACCGCGCCCCCTCCTCGTCGACGAAGTTCGCCACCCCGATGGGACGTGAGGGCGCGAAACCCTTTGCCCTGAGGACATCAACGACGGCAAGAGCCGAGACGACCCCGAGTGGACCATCGAAGGCGCCACCGTCGGGGACGGAGTCGAGGTGGGAGCCGATCACCACTCCGGGGCTTCCGGCGGAGACGGCGCCATCTGGGTCGCCCCACCAAGCCCACTGGTTGCCCGCGCGATCCGTGACCAGATCCAGCCCGCGCGCGGAGGCCTCACCGGCGAACCACTCGCGCAGGATGGCATCCACCCGGGTCCATGCATAGCGCCGATAACCCCCGGTACTCCCGTCACGACCGATGGGTTCAATTGCCGACCACATGCGGTCAAAGGTCAGTGGGTCGAAGGACGGGCTCTCAGACGTCATGGCTTCAACCTAGGCTGCTGGTCATGGGAGCTGACCGATCGGACCGTGCCATAGCCGCCATCACCAAGGCTGGCGTTCCACATACGGTCAGCCATATTGGGCCCGTGGCCAGTCTTGACGAGGCCGCCGCGGCACGCGGAATCGAGCCGCGGGACATCGTCAAGACCCTCGTGGTCCGCCGGGGTGAGGACGACTTCCTCTTCATCCTTGTGCCCGGCGACCGCGAGATCTCGTGGCCCAAGCTGCGGACGCTGCTCGGCGTCAGGCGTCTCTCGATGCCCGATGCGCAGGTGGCGAAGGACGTTACCGGGTACGAACGCGGAACGATCACGCCCTTCGGTTCGAGTCGCGCCTGGCCGGTCATCGCCGACGAGACCGTTGCGGGCAGGACGATCTCGCTCGGTGGAGGCGCGCATGGCGTCGCCCTGACCGTGGACGGGAGCGACGTCATACGAGCCCTTGCTGCTCAGGTTTCCGACGTCACTGACCCTCGCGCATCGGGATCCTGACACCGCGCTCTTGGGCGGTGCGTTCGGCGATCTCGTATCCCGCATCCACGTGGCGGATGACGCCCATCCCTGGGTCGTTGCTCAGAACACGTGCCAGCTTCTGCGCAGCCAGAGCAGTGCCGTCGGCCACCGAGACCTGACCGGAGTGGATGGAACGGCCGATGCCGACGCCGCCGCCGTGGTGGATCGAGACCCAGGTGGCACCCGAGGCGGTGTTGATCAGCGCGTTGAGAAGCGGCCAGTCTGCGATGGCGTCCGAACCGTCGGCCATGGACTCGGTCTCGCGGTAGGGCGATGCCACGGAGCCGGCATCGAGGTGGTCACGACCGATGACGATCGGGGCGTCGAGCTCACCGGATGCGACCATCTCGTTGAACTTCAGCCCGGCGACGTCACGCTCGCCGTAGCCGAGCCAGCAGATCCGCGCAGGAAGTCCCTGAAAAGCAACCTTCTCGCCGGCCGCGCGCATCCACTTCTGGAGGCGGTCATTGTCAGGGAACAGGTCCATGACTGCCTTGTCCGTCTTGTAGATGTCCTCCGGGTTGCCCGACAGCGCCGCCCAGCGGAATGGCCCCC
>JBDTOA010000058.1:0-10429 GCA_039933475.1 Dermatophilaceae bacterium | reverse complement strand
AGGCCGGTTTCCGGCCCCGAAATCCGGCTCTGGAGCGGCCTGAACTGAGCAAGGGTCACCGCGGGTCACTCTGCTCCTCGCTGAAGGGGGTCAGGTGGCCACGCTGGCTGGTCTTCGCCTGCTCGTATGCCGCCCGTGCGGCCTGGGTGACCGGCTGGGTGGACACCTCGGCGACGGGGACCTCCCACCACGAACGGCTCGACGGTGAGCCGCTCTGCTGGTCGCACTCCACGTGCACGACGGTGGTCTGGGTGGCGGCCAGTGCCTGGCTGATGCACGCCCGCAATGAGCCCAGCGAGTCGGCGCGAAGAACCTGCGCACCCAGGCTGGCGGCATTGGCAGCGAGGTCAACGGGCAGGGTGTCGCCATCGAGCCGGCCGCTCTCGCCGCGGTAGCGATAGTCGGTGCCGAACCCGGGGGCACCCACGGTCTGGGACAGTGCCCCGATGGAGGCGAAGCCGTGGTTCACCACGATCACCACCACCAGCTTGATGCCCTCCTGGACCGCGGTAACAAGCTCCTGGGCCATCATCAGGTAGGACCCGTCCCCCACCATGACGATGACCTCCCGGTCGGGATCGGCCATCTTGACGCCGAGCCCACCCGCGATCTCATAGCCCATGCACGAGTAGCCGTACTCCACCTGGTAGCCCATGGCATCGCGCGTGCGCCACATCTTGTGCAGGTCGCCGGGCATCGAGCCCGCCGAGCACACCACGACGTCGCGTGGACCGGACAGGTCGTTGACCGCGCCGATCACCTGGCTCTGTCGCGGAACCGCACTTGGGTCACCCGCCAGGTCGTATGCCGCCGAGACCTCGCCGTCCCAGGCCCGGGCCAGGTCTTGGGCTCGAAGGGTGTATGCCGGGTCGGTCTGCCAGCCGACAAGCTGGGTCTTCAATGCCTGCAACGCTTCCCGGGCGTCGGCGATCAGCGGCAGGGCCGAGAGCTTGTTCGCGTCCAGATCGGCCACGTTGATGTTGACGAACCGGACGTCGGGGTCGGCGAAAGCACTCATCGAAGCGGTTGTGAAGTCGCTCCAGCGGGTGCCGACGCCGACGACGAGATCGGCCTCGGCTGCCAGGGCGTTGGCGGCCGTGCTCCCCGTGGCTCCCACTGCGCCCACCGACTGCGGGTGGTCCCAGGCCAGCGAGCCCTTGCCGGCCTGCGTCTCCGCGACGGGCACGCCTGTGGCCTGGGCGAGCTCGCGCAGTGCATCGGTGGCCTCGGAGTAGCGGACACCCCCGCCCGCAACGATCAATGGACGCTCCGAGGCACGGATCGCGTCCGCCACCCGCAGAAGGGCGGCCGCCTCGGGCACCGGCCTGGCAACGTGCCAGACCCTGACGTCGAAGAGCTCGACCGGCCAGTCCCACGCCTCCGCCTGGACATCCTGGGGCAGCGCGATGGTCACCGCCCCGGTGCTGACCGGATCGGTCAGGGCCCGCATCGCTGCGAGAAGGACCGACGGGAGCTGCTCGGGTCGCCAGACCCGGTCGAAGAACACCGAGACCGGGCGCAGCGCGTCGTTGACCGAGATGTCGTAGCCGCGAGGGGACTCGAGCTGCTGCAGGACCGTGCCGCTGACCCGCGTCGCGAAGACATCGCCGGGCAGCAGGAGGACGGGAACCCGGTTGATCGTTGCCAGGGCGGCCCCTGTGACGAGGTTGGTCGCGCCCGGCCCGACGGAGGTGGTGCAGGCAAAGGTCTGCAGTCGGTTCCGCATCCGCGAGAAGCCCACCGCGGTGTGGACCATGGCCTGCTCGTTGCGGCACGGGTAGAACCGCAGCGGGTCTTCGCCGCCCTCGGCCTCGAGCTGCATCAGGGCCTGGCCCAGCCCGGCGAGGTTGCCGTGGCCCATGATGCCGAAAACGCCTTCGACCAGACGGCGCTGGACACCATCACGCTCGGAGTACTGCCTGGCCAGAAACCTGACGACCGCCTGGGCGACCGTCAGCCGGAGGGTCTCGGTCACCGGCGCACGCTGAACGGCAGCCGGGGGTCGACCTTCTGGGCGGCCCAGGCCTGGCTGACCCATGCGTGGCTGGGGTCTTCGGTGATCAGCCATTCGCGCGTTGCGCCCGGGCCGGCCATCACGTTCAGGTAGTACATGTCGTATCCCGGAGGTGCCATCGCGGGGCCGTGCCAGCCGTGCGGCACGAGGACGACGTCGCCGCCCCGGACCTCTGCCAGCACGTTGATCGGCCGATCTCTGGACCCGTAGACCCGGTGGTAGCCGAAGGGACTGGCTGACACGGGAGCACCTTCTTCGGCCCGCATCTCGAAGTAGTAGATCTCCTCGAGAAGGCTTTCGCGGTCCTGGCGGAACTCGTCGTGCTTGTGCGGCGGATAGGTCGACCAGTTGCCCGCCGGGGTGAGCACCTCGCAGGCGATGATCGAGTCGGCGTCGAGCACCGAGGGAGTCGCGAAGTTGTTCACCTGGCGTGAACAGTGCCCTGCACCGCGGAGCTCCACGACGGTCTCTTCGGCGGGGATCCGCCTGAACGGCAACGCCTTGGACGCCTTGGCGTGAGGCAGGGCGATCCGGGCGCCGGCCGAGCTTGAGACCGTGAAGGTCGACAAGACAGGAACGTAGACGAAGTCTGTCGTTCCCTCGAAGGGACTCTTGCGGCCGGCCAGGAACAGGAGCTGCCCGGCGCACTCGACACGAGCCTGTCCCGACAGAGGCAGGACCAGCCACTCGTGCTCGCCGCCCACGACCCGCCGGGACTCACCTGGTGCGAGAGTCATGACGTACAGGCCGGTGTGCTCCCAGCCTGCCTCCCGCGGCCCGATCGCGACCTCGAAACCTGCGCGGCCGGCCGTACCTGCCTTGCGAACCCACTCAGTCATGACACGCCTCCGGGTACGAGCTGGGGAACCTGTCCGTTCATGAGCTGTTCGACCTCGGGGGCGGTCGGCATGGCTGTCGAGCACTCCAGCCGAGACGCCACGATCGCCCCAGCGACGTTGGCAAACCTCAGGACTCGCTCCAACGGCCAGCCTGCCAACAGGCCGTGACAGAGCGCACCGCCGAAGGCATCCCCGGCGCCGAGACCATTGACCACCTCGACCGGGAAGCTGGCAACCTCGACGCGCTCGCCACGGGTGCGGGCGAGCACACCCTTTGGGCCCTGCTTGACGATGGCCAGCTCGATCCCTTTGTCCAGCAACGCATCTGCCGCGCGATCAGGGTCAGTTTCGCCCACGGCGACCTCGCACTCCTCGAGGTTGCCAACGGCGATGGTGACCTTCGACAGGGCCCCAACCATCTGGTCGTGTGCGTCACCGGGGCTGGCCCAGAACATCGGGCGGTAGTCCAGATCCAGGATGGTCAAGGGCGCCCGTCCTCGTGCCTCCCAGGCCGCGAAGTGCGCGCCGCGACTCGGCTCGGCCGACAGGCCTGTGACGCTGGACCAGTAGATCCTCGCGGATCGCACGGCGTCCAGGTCGAGCTCCGAAGCCTCGATCTGGAGGTCGGGCGCCACCGGATAGCGGTAGAAGTACAGGGGGAAGCTGTCGGGCGGGAAGATCTCGCAGAAGGTGATCGGTGTGGGCAGGCCTGGAACCGCAGTGACGAAACGGTCGTCGACGCCGAGCTCTTGCAGGGCCTGGTGGATGAAGACGCCGAAGGGGTCCCGGCCGGTCCTGGTGATGACGGCCGAACTTCGCCCGCACCGTGCCGCAGCCACGGCGACATTGGTCGGGCTGCCGCCGAGGAACTTTGCGAAGGTCTGGACGTCCTTCAGGTGCGCCCCCGACTGCAGCGGGTACAGGTCGACGCCCACCCGCCCGATCGTCAAGACGTCCAGGGCGGCGACCTCGCGCCTAGGGGTCTCTGGTTCGACGGCATCCGGGTTCATCGACGGCCCTGGGAGATGGCAAGCAGGTGCTCGACGCTGGAACGCACGTCGGCGGTCGGTCCACCCTCTCCTGGTGCAGGAGGTCCGGCCAGAATCGTGTCCTGCTCGAGGACGTACCACCCGTCGTACCCAGCATTCTCGAGCGACCCGACGATCGCGGCGATGTCCACGTCGCCCTGACCCAGCGGCCGGTACAAGCCCTGACGGACCGCGTCGGTGTAGGTCACCTCACCAGCCTGCACCCGCCCTGCCCAGGTCGCATCCACATCCTTGAGGTGGGTATGACGAATCCGTCCGGCGTGCTCTGCCGCGAGGGCCACCGGATCAACGCCGCCGATAAGGAGGTGTCCCGTGTCGAGGCAGAGTCCGATCGAGCTGCCGGCCAGCACCCGCTGCACATCGTCCGCGTTCTCGACCATCGTGCCAACGTGGGGGTGCAGCGTGGCGGTGGTGCCGCTTCGGTCAGCGACCAGCGCGATCCGGTCGAGGTTGGTGAGCAGCACCTGCCAGCCGGCCTCGTCCAGGACCGGCGACACGTCATACCCGTCGGTCCCGGTGACGGCAGCGAGGACGAGACTGCCGGCGCCAGCCGCCGTGAAGCCCTTGAGTGCCAGCTCGATCTCAGGCAGCGGGTCGTGCCCCGGGTCGTGGAGCACGACGGGCACGAAGCCGCCGACGGCACGAAGCCCCTTGCCCGCCAATGCTTCTGCCTTCGCACGCGGCTCATCCGGCAGGAAGCCAGCTGGCCCGAGCTCCGTGGCGACCAGGCCCACGTCGCGCATGGCGGAGAGCACCGTTTCGGAGTCGAGCTGCCAGCCCCAACCAGGAACCTCACACACTCCCCAGGAGATCGGCGCCCCGGCGATGCGATCGGACAGCGCCGTCACGAGCCAAGCTCGTTCAGGTTCACAGGGCGGCCTTCGCGCCGGGAAAGGTCGCACGCCTCGGCAACCAGGAAGGCCTGGAGTGCCTCATGGGCCGAGCATGGCGTCTCGATCCGGCCGGCGACGAGGTCGGTGAACGCAGCCATCTCCTCGACGTACGCCGTGTGGAAGCGTGCAAGAAAGTCGACATACGGGGTGGCCGAGGGGAAGTCGACGCCTTCCTCGAGAGAGCTCAGGGGCATCTTGTCGTCCATGCCGACAGACACGGAGTCCTTGCTGCCCAATGCCTCCAGCCGCACGTCGTAGCCGCGGGCGTTGTAGCGCGAGCCGGAGATGAGCGCAATCGTGCCGTCGTCCATGGTGAGCACTGCGGCGGCGGCATCGACGTCACCTGCCTCGGCGAAGAAGGCATCGCCGCGGTTCTCGCCCACGGCGTACACCCTGACGACCTCACGGCCGGACACGAACCGCACCGCGTCAATATCGTGGATGCTGCAGTCGCGGAAGAAGCCACCCGAGCTCGGGATGTAGGACGCAGGCGGCGGTGCGGCGTCACCGGTGTTGGCCCGGATGGTGTGGATCCAGCCCAGCCTGCCGCTGCTCACCGCGTCCCGGGCTGCCCGGAAGCCGGGGTCGAACCGCCGCTGGAAGCCCATCTGGAGCTGCGCCCGGCCGCCGGTCGCGCGGTCGGCGACCATCCGGGTGATCGCCAGGTCCGGGGCCAGTGGCTTCTCGCAGAACGTGGTGAGCCCGGCGTCCAGGGCACGCCCGATCAGGTCGCCGTGGGCGCCGGTGGGTGCGCAGATAACGATCCCGTCCAGGCCGGCTCGAAACAGGGCGTCAACGTCGGGCAGGGAGTCCGCGCCCAGCTCCTTGGCTACAGCTCGCGCCCGCGCGGGGTCGAGATCAGCGAGGACGACCTGTTCGACGGCGTCCAGACCGGCCAGCGTGGCAGCGTGGAGGGCTCCGATCCGACCGACTCCGACCAGGCCGATACGCATGCTCCGCCCCCTCCAGACATCTCGGTCGCCGGACTGGCCCGGCTCACCTGCCCATCCAACACCCGCTGGCCTCGTCCGACCAACGAATCGACGAAGGGCGCCGATCCGATCAGGATCAGCGCCCTTCGGGCGTACTGCGTGCTTCAGACCTGCGTGCCAGAAACCTCAGACGACGGCGACGACATCCAGCTTGATGCTGGCCTGCACGTCGGCGTGCAGGCGGACGAGCGCCTCGAACGTGCCAGTCGACTTGATCGGGCTCAGCAGCTCGATCTTGCGGCGGTCCAGCGAGGGGCCGCCGGCAGCCTTGACAGCATCAGCGACATCGCCTTGGGTAACGGCGCCGAAGAGGCGGCCGGACTTGCCCGCCTTGGCCGGAACCTTGACCGGCTTTGCCTCGAGCTGGCCCTTCAGTCCCTTGGCTTCGTCCAGGGACTTGACCTCGCGGATCTCGCGACCCTTCTGGATCGCGGCCACCTGCTTCTCGAAACCCTTGGTCCAGCCGGTGGCCAGACCGCGACGCATCAGGAAGTTGCGGGCATAGCCGTCCTTGACGTCGACGATGTCACCCGCCGTTCCGAGGCCAGAGACCTCGTGGGTCAGAATTACCTTCATTGAGCTTCTCCTTCTCGGGCAAGCTAGCTTTTAGTCGACTAGCTCAGCAGTCAACTGGCTCAGCGGGCCGAGCTTGAGTAGGGCAGCAGTGCCATCTCGCGGGCGTTCTTCACGCCAAGAGCGATGAGACGCTGTTCCTGGGCAGTAACACCTGTCACCCGGCGAGCGCGGATCTTGCCACGGTCGGAGATGAACTTGCGCAGCAGCGCGGTGTCCTTGTAGTCGATGTTCTCGACCTTCGCCGCCTTCAGCGGGTTGGCCTTCTTCTTGGGCTTGCGCACAACGGGCTTGGCCATCGTGGTGCTCTCCATTCTTGAGAGGAGCCCAGGGTTTTCACCCCTGGGATGGCAGAACTTCTCTGAGTCTTTCTTGCTTGTCCGACCCGCCGAACCTTGGTGAGGAACCGCGGCGAACCACAAACCGAACGGGCAGGGCTCCCTAGAAGGGGGGCTCGTCGTAGGACGGACCCTTGCCCCAACCACCTTGCGGACCGGACGACTGGCCGCCACCGGCATTTGCGGCAGCAGGAGAACCAGTGGCCCAGGGGTCTTCGGCCTGGCCACCAGAGCCAGCGTTCTGGCCACCGCCGCTCGCGGGAGCACCGGAACCGCCGCCGTTGAAGCCGCCGCCTCCGTTGCCCCGTTGGGTCTTGTTGACCTTGGCCGTGGCGTACTTCAATGATGGGCCGACCTCGTCGACGTCCATCTCGATGACGGTGCGCTTCTCGCCTTCCTTGGTCTCGTAGGAACGAGACTTCAGTCGGCCCGAGACCAGCACGCGGGCGCCACGCTGGAGCGACTCGGCGACATTCTCTGCCGCGTCACGCCAGACAGAACAACGCATGAACAGGGTTTCGCCGTCCTTCCACTCGTTGCTCGTCCGGTCGAACTGACGCGGGGTAGAGGCAACGGTGAAGTTGGCCACGGCAGCACCCGAGGGGGTGAAGCGCAGCTCAGGGTCGGCGGTGAGGTTGCCGATGATCGTGATGACGGTGTCGCCAGCCATTGTGGAGTCCTCTCGATTCGGGAAGGCGTCGGAGGTTCAGGCGCCGGGGCGCAGGAGCTTGGTCCGCAGGATGGACTCGTTCAGGCCGAGCTGACGGTCCAGTTCCTTTGCCGTGGCCGACTCCGCGCTGAAGTTGACGACGGCGTAGATGCCCTCGGACTTCTTCTTGATGTCGTAGGCCAGACGGCGTTTGCCCCACAGGTCGACCTTGTCCACAGTGCCGCCGTCTTTGGTGACAACGGAGAGGAACTTGTCGAGCGAGGGCGAGATGGTGCGTTCCTCGAGATCGGGGTCGAGGATGATCATGAGTTCGTACTGACGCATGCTGATAACCCACCTCCTTCGGTCTAGAGCGGTCACGGTCCTTCCGTGACAGGAGGGTTGCAGCGTCCCACCTCGAAACACCATGTCAGGAGCCACCGACAAGGGGTCGGGAGCAGGCAACGTGGGCATGCCGAGGCGAACCCCATGAGGGTACCGGCAACTGCCCCCGCGCCTGAAATCGCGTCAGCCGAAGCGGACGAGCACTGCGTCGGGCGCACCAGCCAACGGACCTGCCAGCGGGTCGATCTCTTCCACGGGCGCTCTCTCGTCGGCGCTCTCTTCCGCCGCCCAGCCGCCCACAGGCTCGGCCTGCTCATCAACAGGCTCAAAAGTCTGGTCAGGTTCGCCCACTGTCTCGGCTGCATCGCCAAAAAGCTCGGCCGCCTCGACCGCCACATCACCCACAGGCACATCACCCACAGGCACATCACCCACAGGCACATCACCCACAGGCTCGGCAGGCGGGCGGGACCGGGCCACCCGCCATACCTGCACGAGCAGGAACAGCAGGGCGACCAGCCGCAGCAGGAGCAGCGTGGAGTAGCCGCGCACCGGCAGACCGCGGTCGGGCTTGCTGAGGCCGCCGATGTAGAGCCACACGGCGACGAAGTAGGTCGCCTCGAAGCCGGCCCAGATGAGGTGGTCACGCCACTGCATGCCGACCAGGGCGATCAGCGGGAGCAGCCAGAGGCCCGCCTGCACGGGAACGGACTTGCCCGAGACCAGCACGATCACCAGCATCACCAGCGAGATCTCGGCAACGCTCGGCCGCCGGTCCAGGCTGAGGGCAAACAGCGCCCCCACGACGAGGGCAACGAGCCAGCCGGCGACCGGCAGCCACATCACCGCGCCACCGCTGAGGCCATGGCCCAGCAACGACGGCACGACCCACGCGGAGCCGTAGCTCGCCCCGCCCCGCCACCAGCTGCGGTAGACCGAGAGCAGGCCGTCCGCGTTCGTCAGCAGCCACGGCACACTCACCGCCAGCCACGTGCCCAGTGCCGTCAGCACCAGCCGTCGCCAGACCGCCACCTTGCCGCAGCGCACGGCCAGCAGGCCGATGGCAACCAGCAGGACGATCGGATAGCTGCGCGCCGAGATCGCCAGCCCGAACAGGATCCCTGCCAGCGGGACCCGTCGCCGCCCCCAGGCCCACAGCGCCGCCGAGGTGAGCAGGACGCCGAGCAGGTCGAGCGAGACCAGGCCCGCCAGGACCAGGACCGGGCTGAGCGCGATGTGGGCCGCCCGCCACGGGGTCTCCGGCACCGAGGCCACCGTCACGGCCACGAGAGCCATCGCGAGCACAGTGACCAGCACCGCCGACAGCGCGAAGTACCACTGCTGCTGGACCATCACCGAGCCGTCCGGGACCAGGAGCCCGACCAGCCACATCACCAGCCCGGTGACCAGCGGCTGGTCCAGGTGCTGTGCGCCGGGCAGGTACGGCATCGCGTGGCCGAGGCCGTTGGTCTGGTAGACGAGCGGCAGGTCGGAGTAGCACGCGTGCCAGAACTGGTCGGGGGTGTTCCATCCCTTGCTGAAACAGTGCGCCTTCTGCAGCACGCCGGCGGCGACGGTCAGGCTCGCGAGCCCGACCAGAACCGCAGCAGCGGGCTGCCAGAGCGACCTCGCCGTATGCCGAACCGGCGCGGCATACCGTCCGAGGGGTCCCCCGATGACCTCGCTCGCGGCGGCGACGACCGGGTCGGCCCGCGTTGGCGGGACCGACTTGGGGACGGGGGGCGACATCTGGTCAGGGAACGTGGCGCACCTACAGCGTGGGCAAGGGACCGCCGCCGGTCCTCGTCGGCTTCGGTGTTCTCGTTGGCCCTGGGATTGTCGCCGGCGGAGCCGTCGTAGGCGGAGCCGTGGTGGGCGGAGCCGTTGTCGTGGGCGGAGCCGTTGTCGTGGGGGGAGCGGTCGTCGGCGGCGGCGGGAGCGAGCTGTCGCCCAGACCCGCTCGGGGCGGGAAGTCGAGGACCTTCTGCCCCTTGAGCGCACCCTTCATGAAGGCGGTCCAGATGTCGACGGGCGTCCTGCCGCTGGAGACCAGGCGTCCGTCCTTGTAGGTCACCGGTTCGGTCCCGCTCACCTTCGAGTCCTTGTTGCCCTTGTAGATCCCGACAGCGACAGCGAGCTGCGGGGTGAAGCCGTCGAACCAGACCGCGGTCGTATTTGTGGTCGTGCCGGTCTTGCCGGCGGCCGGACGGCCCAACGCGCGGGCGCCCGACCCGGTGCCCTCGGTCACCACGTGCGTCATCGCCTCGGTGACGTCGGCCGTCACCTTCTTGTCGAAGGCCGGGGTCAGCACCTTCTTCACCTTGTAGTCGATGCGGCCGTCCGCCGACGTCACCTTGCTGATCAGGTATGGCGTCGCCTTCTTTCCCTGCGCCGCGATGGTCGCGTAGGCGTTGGCCATGTCGATGACGTGCGGGGACGCCGTACCAAGGATGTTGCTCAGGTTGGACAGCAGCCCGGGTGTGGTCTTGGGGATCCCGGCCAGAACCGCCGCATCCCTCAGGGCGGTGGCCTGCGTGCCGCCGTCGGCCAGCATGATGTTGAGCTGGGCGAAGACCGTGTTGACCGAGTGGGCCGTCGCCCTGCGCAGGTCGATCCGCCCGAACTGCTCGCCGCTGCCCGCGCCGAAGTTCTTGACCCCGCCCTTGGCGATGAACGAGTCCTTGCTCGAGCTGTCCTTGAACTGGGGGAAGTACTGGGGGCTGTGGCCGTCGAACAG
>JBDTOA010000057.1:0-10507 GCA_039933475.1 Dermatophilaceae bacterium | reverse complement strand
GGTCCTCGGGGTAGCGCAGGTGCGACATGAGATCGCCGCTGATCTCCGACATGGGCCGAATGGTGCCACCAAAGGCTTTCGACCACGCCTTGAGCAGCGGATCCTGGCTGTCCCATGCGTAGAGCTTGACGCTGCCGTCGTAGGCATCGACGGTGGCCTTGACCGAGTTGCGGATGTAGTTGACCTGAGCAGCCTGGAGCGCCTGGATGCTGTTGGTCCTCGCGGTCAACGAGTCTGCGGTCGCGTTGTTGATCTGTTGCAGCTTGGAGTACGGGTAGTCGGCCGAGGTGGTGTAGCCGTCGAGGATCCATTTCACCCGGCCGTTGACCACGGCCGGATAGCTGTTGCCGTCCAGCGTGAGCCACGGGGCCACCCGCTCGACCCGCTCGCGCGGCATCCGGTAGTCCAGCAGCCGCGAGTCCGAGTTGACGGTGTTGGAGAGCAGGAGGTTTATCTCGCGGTACTTGATCGCGTAGGCGACCTTTCGGGCAAAGTTGCCGATGCTCACGCCACCCTTGGCGGAATAGGTGTTGTTCTGCTGGCCGGTAGCGCTGGAGTCGGGGTAGTCGAGCTCCTTCTTGGGCCCGTTCGCCGGACCTCCGACGATGGAGTAGCTCGGAGAGGACTCGCCGAAGTAGATGCGTGGCTCAAAGACGCCGAGGGGCCCGACCGGCGGGATGTTCTGCTCGTAGAAGACCGGCTGACCATCCTGCCCGCTGCGGTTGCCGTAGGCCGCGACCACGCCGAAGCCGTGCGTGTAGACGGTGTGGTCGTTGACCCAGTTCCGTTGGCTGTTTGGCAGACCGTCCAGATCCAGCTCTCGCACGGCGATCACGGTGTCGTTCACCTTGCCGTTGATCGTGTAGCGATCGACGTCAAGGGCGTCAGGGAACTGGTAGTAGGACTTGACGGCCTGCAGCTGTTTGAAGGTGGGAGACACCACGCTCGGGTCGACCAGACGGATGCCCGGAATCGTGGCTGTGTCGTTGCGCAGCTGACCCTGGGTGGGCGTGGTGGAGGCCTGATACGTCTGCACCTTCGCGGCGGCCAGTCCGTAGGCATCCCTGGTTGCCGCGATGTTGCGATCGATGTATGGCGACTCGAGGGACTTCTCCGACGGCTGAACCTGGAAGTTCTGGACCAACGCCGGATAGATGCCGCCGACGATGACCGTGCACAGCACAAGGAGCCCAACCCCAACAGCGGGCAGACGCCAGGAGTGGGTCCAGATCGTGGCCACGAACAGCGCAGCACACATGACTCCGGCAACGGCAAGGATCGCCTTGGTGGGCATGACGGCGTGCACATCGGTGTAGGTGAGGCCGGTGATGAGACGGGAGTCCCGCGTGGTCAGCGAGTAGCGGTCCAGCCACCAGCTGGCTGCCCTGACGAGGACGAGCGCAGCGAGGAGCAGCGAGAGGTGAACGCGAGCCGCGGTGGTGGTCCGCTCGCCTTTGGTCTGCAGCTGCAGGCCGCCATAGACGTAGTGGGTCACGGCAGCTGCCAACGTGCCCAGGACCAGGGCCATGGTCAGGAGCCCCACGATGAAGCGAAGCCACGGCAGGGTGAAGACGAAGAACCCGATGTCGAGGCCGAACTGTGCGTCCTTGGAGCCGAACGGCACCCGGTTGATCCACAGCAGCAGCGTCTGCCACTGGCTTGCTGCGGCTGAACCGGCGAAGACGCCGAGGACCGCCGGAGCAACGATGGTGGCCAGTCGGCGCAGCGGCTCGAGCAGCTCCCGGTAGTGGTCGAGGTTCTGCTGCTCAGGCGAGATCGGCGGATAGATGGGGCGGGTGCGATACCCGATCAGCATGCTGGAGGCGACGATCGCAGCGGTCAGAAGCCCGCACACCACAAAGAGGGCAGTCTTGGTGAGCAGCTCTACCCAGAAGACCTTGGTGTAGCCGACGCTGTCGAACCACAGCACCTCAGTCCAGAGCTGCGCAGTCAACGTGAGGGCCACGATGATGACGGCCAGGATCGCCAAGGTTGGAGCCAGCGGACCGCGGCGGCGCAGCGTCAGTCGCGGCATCGGCGGGCGGGGGCCGGAGGGTCCGGAAGGCCCGCCAGGACCGGACGGCCCGCCAGGACCCCCAGATCCCGCGTTGCCGGAGCCGCCGAACCAGTCTCTCTGACTCAAAACATCGCCCGATCTCGCTGTTGCGGTCAACCATCAGCCGGAAAACCTTTGGATGGCCACCCTATACAGCGAAGGTGAGATTGCGGCTAGTGCTCGGTGATACGGCAACATGGAGACGTGACCAGCGCCTTCCAACCGATCTTCAGCCCACTCGTGACGTCCGCGCTCGAGACTGAGCGCCATGTGGCGGGGGCCGGATGGGACCAGCCGCTACGCCTGTTCGCCCTGGTGAGGACCGCGGGCCTGCTCGAACGAGAGCCGCATCTGCGGGGCCAGCTCGGTCAGGACGTCGACGATGGACTTACCGCCATCGAGCAGGAAGGCCTGGACAGCACCTCCTCGGTGGAGTCCCTGCTGGCCCAGCTCGCCTGGCCACCAGAGGTGGACGGCGTTGCGCTCGCGCTCGAACGGCTTGTGGTGCCACCGGAAGCCGAGCACGACCTGCCGGAGGATCCCGATCAGGTGGCCCAGCTCCTCGCCGCGCACCCCGACCGCAAGGACGTCCGTCTCCTGGTCGCCGTACTGCGAGACGGCGAGTCCACCTGCCTGTTGCGCCAGCGCGACCACGACACGGACGACAAGGTCGCCTCGGGCCCCGACATAGCCCCGGGCCTGGTACAGGCGCTGGCTGCGACCCTTCGCGACTGAGCAGGGCCACTTCGCGGATGCCGGGTGCTACGAACAGCGCGGCAGCGAACCTGTGCTCTTGGCCGCGATCGCCTTGACGGCCTCACGCGCCTGGTTGAACGTCGCGACCTTCACGACCTGCAACCCGTCCGGAATGTGCCCGACCACCTCTTTGCAGTTCGCCGCGGGCGCGAGGAACCAGGTGGCCCCGCCCCTCTTGGCGCCGATCAGCTTCTGACCGATACCGCCGATCGGCCCGACGGCCCCCGCTGAGTCGATCGTCCCGGTGCCTGCAATGTTGTTACCTCCGGTGAGAGCTCCCGGCGTGAGCTTGTCGTAGACGGCAAGGGAGAACATCATCCCTGCGGAGGGACCGCCGACGTTTCCGGCATTGATGCTGACCTTGATGGGAAAGGTGAAGCCGGTGCGAAGAAAAACGCCGATCACGGTGTGGCCCTGCGCGCCGCCGGCTCTCACGGTCAGGTCCATGACCTTGCCGGCCCTGCGGACGGTGATGGCGACGTTCTCACCGGGTTTGTGCGCACGAACCGCGGTCCGGACCTGGTCCGGCGTGGTCACGGGCTTGCCGTCGATCGAGGCCAGGACGTCGCCGGCACGAAGGACGCCGGCAGACTGCGACCCCTTGGGCAGGTCGCCGATGCTGACGACCTGGGGCACCTTCTGGCCTAGGGCCCGAAGGGCTACGGCAATCGCCTCCTGCTGCGAGTCGGCCATCTCTGCGGCATTCTCCTGGTCGACCTGCGTGCTGCTGACGCCTTTGGGGAAGATCTCCTCGGCCGGCACAACCTCGCGGGCGCTGTCGAGATGACCCCTGACCCAGTCCCAGACGTTGACAGGGTCGGTGGGGCCACCGAGCACCGCGACCGTGGTGAAGTCCAGGGCCCCGGTGGTGGGGAACGTGGTCTTGCCTGCGACGGTCACCAGCGGTTTGCCCTCGGGCCCGTTGCCCAGGGTGTTGGTGATGGGACCGGGGCTCAGAACGGCATACGGCACCTGGACCAGCGCCATGAGCGCGCTGACCACTATGGCGATGAACGTCGCGACCAGCCATCCGGTTGCGGCCCGGCTGATTCCCGTGCCTGGTCTCTCGGACAGAACGCCGGGAACGCCATTGGTCTCGATCATCGTCCACCGCCCTTACGACGGCGTCGTCGCATGATGGCGGCCGTGCCGACAAGGGCGACGGCAGCGCTGGCCGCGCCGAGCGCCGCGTCCTTGCGGTCAACCCTGCGGGCTGCCACGGCGTGATGCCCCCGGATGCCATCCAGGAGGACGCCAAGGCACGTCACGTTGTCGTAGGCGGGCTGCCAGCCCGCCTCAAGAAGGGTCTTGGAGGAGACCGCCCATGGGTACACGGCATAGGCGAGATCGGTTGCCGGAGAAGGAAGTATGCCGACCCGGTGGAGCCGCTGCGCGGTCCCCAGGGCCACGCTCTCACTGAGCTCGACCCGACGCATACCGCTGACCGCCTCGACCTCGACCTGCGTCATCCAGCCCTGGGAGGCCACTGTCACCACCGGCCCGAGACCGAGCTCAACCGTGGTCACGAGGGCGGTCGCGAGATCTTCCACGTGGCAGAACTGCCATGTGGGGCAGCCGCCCTTGACGGTCAGCAGGCGAGGCGCCTCGAAGTGTCGGGTGATCACGGTGTCGATGTCCGGCCCCACGAGCGCGGCCGGTCGCACGACCGTGATGGAAAGACCGGGATGGACCGCGGCCGCAGCCCGCAGGATCTGCTCGACCGCGAGCAGGTCGCCGACCTGTCCTTCGTCAGGGTCCGCTGCCAGGGGCGCGTCCTCAGCCAACGGCACCTCGTTGGCCGGCGACGCGCCATACGCCATGGCACTCGTGACGACCACCAGCCGGGCCACACCCGTGGCGGCTGCTGAGATCACAACGGTCTGGATCTCGTGGATCGCCCGCTCACGTCTGGTGCGGGAGCTGGTGGCGAGGTCGGCAGCGAGGTCTGTGCTGGCCGCAACGTGGATCAGTGCGTCGACCCCGCGCAGAGAGGTGGCCAGGTCCGGCGAGCCCAGGTCGACCAGGCGCCATTGCGCACCCTCAGCGCTGCCTCGCTCGGAGTCGAGGCCGACCACGACGCCGATGGCGCCCCCCTCGGCAGCCCGCCCCAGCAGGGCACGCACGATGTGGTCGCCGGCAGGGGTCGCTGCACCGGTAACGGCGACGGAAATCGCCTTGCGTCGGGAACGAACCCGGCCCTGCGGGGAACTCACGGCGACCTCCACATGTTTACCTTGAGAGTGCATCCTCTCAGGCGGCAAGGAGCCAGCGTGTCCGATCAACCCGTTCCACAGCCGAAAGATCCAGACGAGCCCGACTTTGCGGCCATGCTCGCATCGTTGCTGGGCGGTGCCGAGAACCCCGAAGTGGCCGAGGCGCTGGGTGCCATGGGCATCGACAAGATCGACCCCGCGACCATGGGGATGATCGGCGCCCAGATCAAGGCGATGATGTCTGGTGACGCGGCTGAGCCTTTCAACCTCGACCTCGCCACCGACGTGGCTCGAAAGACCGTGGCCGAGCAGGGCGACTCGAGCGTGGGCGGTGCCGCCCGCCGCGAGATCGAGCAGGCCGTGCGTATCGCCGTCCTCTGGCTTGACGACGTGACGGACCTTTCCACCTCTGAGGGCGCGATCCATGCATGGAGCCGCGCCGAGTGGGTTGACCAGACCATGCCGATGTGGCGGCAGCTCGTAGAGCCTGTCGCCGCCGGGGTGAGCGCCGCCGTGGTGAGCGCCATGCGCGCCCAGATGGGCCAGCTTGGGGCGGGCGACGAGCTCGCCGAGATGCCAGGTCTGCCGGCCGGCATGGATGCCGGTGCGCTGATGGGCCAGATGGAGCCGATGCTGGCACGGATGAGCGGGTCGATGTTCGGCGTCCAGGTGGGTCAGGCCGTAGGTGCCCTGGCCGGTGACCTGGTTGGCGGGACCGACGTTGGTCTGCCTTTGGTCCCGCATGACGGCATCGCGCTGCTGCCCGCCAACGTCGAGGCCTTTGCGGAGGGGCTCGGGGTCGATCTGGCCGAGGTTCGGCTGTACCTCGCCGTTCGTGAGGCCGCGCGCGTCCGCCTGTTCGCTGAGGTTGCCTGGCTCGGCCCGCAGCTGATCGCCGCCGTCCAGGCCTATGCCCGGGACATCACCATCGACACCGAGGGCATCGAGTCCGCTCTTGGCTCCGTCGACCCCTCTGATCCGGTTGCGATGCAGTCGGCCCTGTCGAACTCGTTGTTCGCACCTGACCCGAGCCCTGCCCAGGTCGCAGCGCTGGCCCAGCTCGAGACCTACCTCGCTCTGGTCGAGGGATGGGTGGACGTTGTCGCTGACCGCGCGACGAGCAAGCACCTGCCGCACACCGGCGCCCTGGGCGAGGCGGTACGCCGGCGCCGGGCCTCGGGCGGCCCCGCCGAGCGGGTCTTCAGCCAGCTGGTCGGCCTCGAGCTCCGGCCCCGCAGGCTGCGCGACGCCGCGAACCTCTTTGCGGCACTGGAGTCCAAGGGTGGTACCGCTGCGCGTGACGGTGCCTGGGCTCACCCCGACCTGGCACCGACAACCGCCGACCTCGACGATCCCCTGGGCTACGTCGAACGGTTCATCTCTGGTGGCACCAAGGACGAGATGGACGCCGCCTTGGATGAGCTGCTCTCCGAAGGGGACTCGGACAACCCGTAGATCTTTCACGCACCAAGATGCAGCGCGTTCCTCCAGCTGACACGGGTACCGGTGTGCAGCACCGACCGTTCATAGATGCGTGCGGCCACCCGCGCCAGCGCCACGGTCATCAGCAGCATCAGCACGGCTGAGCCCACGATCTGCAGAGGGCCTGTCGTCCCCGACGCGATTCGCAGCGGCATGAGCATCGCCGAGAACGGCGGGATCCAGGACATCACCGATGCCACGGTTCCGCTCGGGCTGGCCAGGGTGACCTGGGCCAGGACGTAGCCGACCATGACAACCATGGTGATGGGAGCCGCCGCAGAGTTCACGTCCTCCTGCCTGGAGACCAACGAGCCCGCCGCGGCGTAGCACACCGCATAGAAGGCAAAGCCGAGGATGAACCAGAAGAGCACCGAGGCGAAGACTCCGACAGCAAGTCCGGTCACGGTCACCAACCCGGTTCCGATCCCGGCAGCCAGACCGACCACGCCGTATGCGGCAAGCTGCAACAGCCCGACGGCGCCGATGCCCAACACCTTTCCCAACAGCAGATGCAGCGGCTTGATGGTGGCCAGCAGCACCTCGACAACCCGGCTGGACTTCTCCTCCACCACCCCCATGGCCACATAAAGTCCGAACATCAGGATCTGGTAGAACATCAGCAGCATTGCGACGAACGCGAGCGCTGAACGCTGGTCGCTGTTGGGATCCGGCGCCTTGATCGGGACCAACTTGACGCTGGCGCGCTCGGCTGCCTGGGCAAGCGTTGCAGGGTCCACACCTTGCGCGCTCAAGGTGGCGCTGACGGCTTGCTGGCGCACCGTCGACTCGATGATGGAGCGCAGCTCGCTCGCCAGCGACTTCTTCACGATCGCGTTGTAGCTGCCTACGCCTTCAGGCACCAGAGCCACGTCCAGGTCACCTGAGGCCACTTTGGACCTGGCGGTGGCCGCGTCCAGCTGTGTCGAGATGTCCACAGGTTTCCCTACCGATGCGGAGCTCGCCGAGAGCGCCGTCGACAAGGTTGCTGCGCTGCCGACCAGACCTACCTTTGAGTGATCGTCCGCGGCACCGCTGAACACCGAAGCGGCAATCACTCCGCCGAGGATCAAGGTCAGGATGATCGCGTTGCTGATCAGGAAGGACTTGGTCCGTGCCCGGGTGGTCAGCTCACGTTTAGCGACCAAGGCAATGACTCGGGCAGGACCCGTCGAGCTATGCAACTGGCCCAACCAGCGGCCGCTCATGCTGCGACCACCTCGCGGAAGAGCTCGGTGAGCGAGCGCTGGCTTCGGGAGAATCCGTGAACAGGCCCCGTCCGCATCGCGGCGGCCAGGACCGCTTGGTCGACCACGTCCTCGGTTCCGGCGTCGACCGTCAGCACTGTGCGTCCCGGGGCATACTGCGCGGTCACCACTCCGATGACATCGTCGGCCCAACCGCAACGGGCCTGAGGCGCGTTCACGACGAGCTCTGTGCCGCCCCCGGCGCGAAGCTCGTCGACGGAGCCGCATTCCTGCATGTGTCCGCGGACGACGATGCCCACCCGGTCACACAGCCGCTCGACCAGGTCTAGCTGATGGCTGGAGAAGATCACGGGCACGCCGTGTGAGGCCTTCTCCGCCAACACCTCGCTCATCACGTCCACGGCCAACGGGTCGAGCCCTGAGAAGGGCTCGTCCAGCACCAGGACGTCGGGGTCGTGCACCAGCGCAGCGGCCAGCTGCACGCGTTGCTGGTTGCCGAGGCTGAGGGCGTCCACGCTGTCGTTGACCCGGTCGTTGACACCTAGGCGCTTCGTCCAGCTCGTCACCGCCTCGGCCGCCTCGCCTGCCGACATGCCGTGCAGCTGAGCCAGATAGGACAGCTGAGCACCCACCTTCATCTTGGGATAGAGCCCTCGTTCCTCAGGCATGTAACCGATCCGTCGCCGCAGGGCGAGGTCGATCGGCTGACCTCCGAGGTGGACGTGCCCCGAGTCGGCCGACAGCACTCCCAGCGCGATGCGCATCGTGGTGGTCTTGCCAGCGCCGTTGCTGCCGACGAACCCGAAAAGCTCGCCGGGCTGGACCGTGAAGGTCATGTCCCTCAGCGCGACGGTCTCTCCATACTGCTTGCACAGCCCTTCGATCTGCAGCTGCTGACCACCCATGGCAGTCATACCCCCTCGTTGATGTGTCCGGGCCATCGTCAGCCTGGTCTCGCGCACGGCTGTTGCGGGCGACCCGATCACCAGGCCATCCGCGACGGAGTCTAGCCAGCCTGCTCGCTAGGTTGGACCGGTGAGTCTCCCTGCGGCATACCGCAACCTGCACGAGAACGCGACCCGGCAGCTCTCCACCTGGAGGGCACCCGACCAGGCCCAGGAAAAGGTCCGGACCGGGTATCTCGCTCACCTGGCTGCGCACCCTGACGCGATGTGGAAGCACGGTCCTCCGGCCCACTTCACGGCAAGCTGCCTCGTGCTCGACCAGACGGGTTCGCGGGCGTTGTTGACTCTTCACAAGAAGGCTGGCCTGTGGTTCCAGTTCGGAGGGCACTTCGAGCCTGTGGACACCGACGCCAACGGTGCCGCACAGCGCGAGGCGCGCGAGGAGTCGGGCATCCCCACCCTTCTCGCCCTGCCCGAGCTGATCCAGCTGGACCGGCACCAGCTGGTGGGGTCCTTCGGTCGATGCCGCGAGCACCTGGACCTTCGATTTCTTGCCGTGGCGGACCCCGACGCAACTCTCGTGGTCAGCCGGGAGTCCCTTGACGTCCGCTGGTGGCCCGTCGACGCACTTCCCCCGCAGACCCGGGACGAGCTCCTCCCACTCGTCGAACGCGCACGGTCCCTGCTCCGCCTGACCTGAGCCAACCGGCCCACTCCACTGGGGCACCGCACTGTGGCCGTCAGGGCCCCACCCAGTGCAACCGAGGCGCTCTTGACCTCTTGGGTCAGGTCTCGAGCTCGTCGTTGGCCGGCGGCTGAAGTCCTGCGGTGGCGGCCACGCCCTCGAGGAACCCCCTTGCCCGCTCCGTGCGTGGGTAGGACTCCAGCAGTGACCAGAACTCGCGACCATGACCAGGCTGGAGCAGATGGGTCAGCTCATGGAGGATCACGTAGTCGAGCACCCAGGACGGCATTCCCTTTACCCGCACCGAAATTCGAATCGTCCCATCCGCTGGCGTGCAGGAGCCCCAGCGCGAGCTCTGGTTCGTGACCCAGGCGATGCTGACCGGCTCGACGAGGCCGCCCAGGTAGCGGCGGGACAGGTCGACGGCCCTCTCCAGAAGCTGCTGGTCACTCGGCCGGCGCCGCTTGTCCCCGGCCTCCAGCTTGCGCATCATCGCCTCGACCCAGGCGCGCTCCTCGTCTGCGGAGAACCGGGACGGGATGAGCACGATCGTCCGGCCGCCCTCGCGATAGGCGCTGACGGTCCGGCGTCGGCGCCTGCTTCGCCTGACCTCGATAGCGTCCCTGTCCACCCTCAAAACGTAAGCCCAGTGACTCGGAAATCCCATCACCGGGGGTCAGATCCCTGATTGCGCGAGGCCGGGCTGATCGAGGCTGAGCACAAGAAACACGACCCAATGCACCATGTTGTGCTCAATCTGGTCTAGGGTCGCACGAGACCGGTGCCGCACACCTGCGGCAAGGAACGACACAGGAGACATGGACAAATGGCAGAGTCTGTAGAGACCGGCGAGATGTACACGGGCGACTTCTACTGCGTGAAGTGCAAGGCGAAGCGCGACGCCACGGGCAAGGTCGTGGAGACCAATGGTCGCCGCATGGCCAAGGGCAAGTGCCCGGTTTGTGGCACGAACCTCAACCGCATCCTCGGCAAGGCCTGAGCGCCACCGAACCAAGCGACACAGATCGGCCGGAGGGCGGCACTCGAGCAGCTGGCTCGGATGCCGCCTTTCGCATGCCCGGATGGACGGGGATGGACGGGGATGGACGGGGATCGACCGGGGGGACTGGGCTGGACTGGGCTGGACCTTGGCTGGACTGGGCTGGACCTTGGCCTAGGTACGGCTACTCAACCGCTGTGGATGG
>JBDTOA010000056.1:0-10558 GCA_039933475.1 Dermatophilaceae bacterium | reverse complement strand
CGATTTTCAACGTCAGCAGTTCATGGGGGGACACTTCCCCTACTACTACTGAGGATGCTTTCGTGACGACCTGGAGCCTGTTGTGACCACGGCGAAGCTACCCGAGACCGATCTGGCGCGAATCGCGAGATACTGCGCCACCAGGGTGCCTGCGCATGTGCTCAAAGAGCTGCGGGTGGAGTTCGAGACACGCGGCCGCTCCGTGACAATCATCGAGACCCGGCCGCCGTGGCAGGGCGGCGATGAGCCGTGGACCCGGCTCAAGGTCGCGCAGCTGCGGTTTCGACCCGAGTCCTCGGACTGGACCCTGCACTGGCGCGACCGCAACGAGAAGTGGTTCACCTACGACGATCGCACCAGCGGCACCGCCGCCGAGCTGCTCGCCGAGATCGAGGAGGATCCCACCTGCATCTTCTGGGGCTGAGCTTGGACCGAGCTCAGTCGAAGACCCGGTGGACCTTGTGGGTGGCCGCCTGCGCGCGGGGGCGCACAACCATCCGGTCGATGTTCACGTGAGATGGGCGGGTCGCCACCCAGAGCACGCAGTCGGCGACGTCCTCTGCCGTAAGGGGTTCGGCCACACCGGCGTACACAGCGTCCGCCCTGGCCTGGTCCCCGCCGAACCGGGTAAGCGCGAAGCCCTCGGAGTGCACCATTCCCGGCGCGATCTCGCAGACCCGCACCGGCTGGTCCCAGAGCTCCAGCCGCAAGGTGTCGACCACGGAGTGGACCGCGAACTTGGCGGCGACGTAACCCCCTCCGCCCTCATAGGCGACAAGGCCCGCTGTCGAACCCATCACGACGATCTGACCCTGCGACGCCACGAGTGCAGGCAGAAGCGCCTTGGTCACGGCCACGACGCCGATGACGTTGACCTCGTACATCATTCGCCACTGCTCGAGGTCGGACTCGGCCACGGGGTCCGCCCCGAGCGCTCCCCCGGCGTTGTTCACGAGCAGGTCGCAACGCTCACCCACCTGCGCGGCCAGCGACGCCACGTCCGCGGAAGAGGTCACGTCACAACGAACTGCGCGCCCGCCGATATCGGCCGCGAGCGCCTCGATCCGCTCGACCCGCCGCGCCACGCAGACGACCTCGAACCCTTCGGCGGCCAGCGCTCTGGACGTCGCCGCTCCGATACCGCTGCTGGCTCCGGTCACAACGGCTACAGGTCGCGCCAGGTTCGTCACCCGCCCAGTATTCACACCCGCCGCGGCACATAGTCTCGGAGGGTGAGCGGTCCCGGTCTGCGCGCCCTGCCCGTCCCCCCGGGGGCGGCTGCGCTGAGCATCCTCGCCGACCTCAGGGCCGCCATGGACGGGTCGGGCCCCGCGGTCGTCCCCTACGCCCTGGACTCCCGGCCGCCTCCTGCCCCCTCCGACCCCGAAGTTCTCCCGGACGCGGTTGCGCTCGCCATCCGCACCTCTGGAAGCACGGGGGAACCCAAGCTGGCACTCCTCACGAGAGACGCACTGCGAGCCTCGGCCGACGCCACCCATCAGCGCCTCGGCGGCCAGGGACAGTGGCTGCTGGCCGTTCCGGCCCACCACATCGCCGGCATCCAGGTTCTGGTCCGGTCGCTGCTCTCGGGCACCACGCCCGTGGCTATGGATCTCGAAGGCGGCTTCACCGCCGCGGCCTTTGCCCTGGCCACCGCACGGCTCGCCGCTGCCACCACGGCGTACACCGCCCTCGTGCCAACCCAGCTGGTCCGGCTGCTCGCGTCCGAAGACGGCCGCCAGGCCCTGACGAGGTACGCCGCCGTGCTCGTCGGCGGCGCGGCCACCCCTCCGCGCGTCATCACGGAGGCCAAGAACGCGGGGATCCAGGTGGTCACGACCTATGGCATGAGCGAGACGGCAGGCGGCTGCGTCTACGACGGTCTCCCCCTCGACATCAGCGAGGTGAAGCTTGAGGACGACGGACGGATCCGGCTCGGCGGCTCCACGCTGGCGCTGGGCTATCTGGGCGAACCGGAGCTCAGTGCAACCGGCTTCGTGGTTGACGCCGCCACAGGGAGGCGATGGTTCCGCACGGACGACGTCGGCCACCTTGACGACCAGGGCGCCCTCATGGTCGACGGGCGGATCGACGACCTGATCAACACGGGCGGCCTCAAGGTCGCTCCCCGACAGGTCGAGGACGCACTCACCGGGCTGGCCACGGTGGCCGAGGCTGTCGTCGTGGGTAGTCCAGACCCCGAGTGGGGCCAGCTCGTGAGCGCCGCCATCGTCATGGCAGAAGGCAGCTCGCCCCCGACGCTCGAGGAGCTGCGCGACAGCCTCCGGAGCCTGCTGCCCGATCACGCCCTCCCGAGGCGGCTGGCCACGCTGCCGGCGCTTCCCCTGCGCGGACCCGGCAAGCCCGACCGGGCGGCGGTGCGGAGGCACTTCGACCGCGACCAGTGAGTCGTGACAAGATCATCCATAGGCACAAAGCTCAAGCAGGGCCAAGCAGGGCAGGAGGTCGGGATGGCAAAGGTACTGCTCTTCCTGGTCACGCTCGGGATGACGATCTATGCAGTGATCGACGCCATCCAGACCGAGGACACCAAGGTCCAGCACCTGCCGAAGCTGGTCTGGATCGTGCTGATCCTGCTGTTCAGCCCGCCCGCCGCCATTGCCTGGTATTTCGCAGGAAGGCAGCGCGGAGCACTGGACACCCGTCGAGGACCCAACTACCCGAGTGCCCCGCGTGGCCCCGACGACGACCCGGAGTTCCTCCGCGGCCTCTGATCACCCTCAACACCTCGAAGTGAGCGATAACTAACCCATGGCCACGTTGTCCCAGTGGGTCGAGGGCGCACGCCCCCGCACCCTGCCCGCCGCCGTCTCGCCCGTTCTGGTCGGAACCGGCGCCGCCTACGCCCTGGGCAGGGGCGACAGCGCAATGGCCCTCCTTGCGCTTCTGGTCTCCCTTACCCTCCAGATCGGCGTGAACTACGCCAACGACTACTCCGATGGCATCCGCGGGACCGACCAGGAGCGGGTTGGGCCCGTGCGACTCGTGGGCCAGGGACTGGCCAGGCCCGACAACGTCAAGCTCGCCGCCATGGCCTTCTTCGGCTGTGCCGCCCTGTTCGGACTGGCCCTGGTTGCTCTGAGCGGTGCGTTCTTCCTGCTCCTGGTCGGGGCGGCTTCGATCGCTGCCGCCTGGTACTACACGGGAGGCAAGAAGCCTTACGGCTACTCAGGACTGGGCGAAGTCTTCGTCTTCGTCTTCTTCGGTCTGGTGGCCACGCTCGGCACGACGTACACCCAGGCGGGCACGCTCAGCCTTGCCTCGGTCGCCGGCGCTGTCGGGGTCGGCGCCATCGCCTCGGCGATCCTGGTCGCCAACAACCTTCGCGACATCCCCACCGACACCTCGCACGGGAAGGGAACCCTGGCGGTTCGTCTGGGGGCGACCCGGACCCGAACTCTGTATGCCGCGCTGCTGACCGTCGCACTCCTGTGCGGGCTCGTCGTGGGCGCCGCCCATCCCCCCGCCCTCATTGCACTGCTGTCCTTCGCCCTCGCCCTTCCGCTGGTGCGGCGCGTCTTGGGCGGTGCCGTCGGCAAGGACCTTGTCCCGGTCCTGTCGGGGACCGGCCGGTTCGAGCTGGTGTATGCCGTGCTGCTCGCCGTAGGGCTGGGTGCTGCGCCCCACCTGGGCTGAAAGGACAACTCAGCCGCGCGTCGACCCCTCGTCCGACTCGGAGTCCTCGTCGACCTCGTCCGCGCGGGCCGGCACCCGCCGATCGGTACGTTCGTCGATGCGGCGCGCGATGCTGGCGCTCAGCTCTCCCCGCGGCCCCTGCAGGACGAAGTACGACACCACCATCGAGCCCAGCGCAGAGACCCCGAGCAGCCAGGCGCCTCGCAGGCCCATGAGCCAGAGGGCACAGAGGAACCCGAAGAACATCATCAGCCGCAACACCGAGTAGCGCACTGTGCTCACATCCCTGAGTAGGAGTGCTGGCCGACGAAGAACACGTTGACGACCCCGTAGTTGACCAGGATGGCCCCATAGCCCACAAGAGCAAGGTAGTTGGCCGACCTGGGCGACCACCCGGTGGTGGCCCGGGCGTGCAGGTAGGCGGCGTAGATGACCCAGATGACGAACGTCCACACCTCCTTGGGATCCCAGTTCCAGTAGTGGCCCCAAGCCTGTTCGGCCCAGATGGCACCAGCAATGAGGGTGAAGGTCCAGAGGGGGAAGGCAACGGCATGGATCGAGTAGGCCGTCCGATCCAGCGACTTGCCCGAGGGCAGGGCACTGCTGACGACGGTCCGGGCGCGTGACATCCCACCCGGGTCCTGACCCTCCAGCCACGTCTTGACCAGGTACAGGATGGTCACGCTGGCGGCGATCGTGAAAAGCGCCACCGAGAAGGTGGCCACCGTGACGTGGATGACGAGCCAGACACTCTTGAGCGAAGGCAGCAGCTCGCTGGCATCGGTGTAGAAGACGGTGATCGCCAGGCCCAGCGTGAGCAGAACAGGGCCGACGACGAAGAGCCCCAGCCAGCGCAGGTCGCGGCGCAGGCCGAGAACAAGGTAGGTGGCGATGACGAACATGCTTCCCATGAGGGCAAACTCGAACATGTTGCCCAGAGGCGGCCGGTGGACGGAGAGCCCCCGCATCGCCGCTGCCGCGATCAGCAGGAGGCCTCCCAGGCGGGTGAGCATCATCGCGATCCCGGCCGCCTTGCGCCTCCGGGGGACGTCAGCAAGGCCTGCAGGTGCATGGGGTACGCCGCCGACAACGGGGCCCGCACCGACCATCGCCGGCTCGGTCTGCAGGTCCAGCGCCGCCGTCGACACCTTGGGGGCGGCCCCCGCCAGGTCGATGGCGAAGGCGATCATGGCGATGGTGAACACCACCATGGCCGAGTAGACGGCCAGGTTGGCGTACTGCGCAAGAGTCTCGTTCGTCATACCGTGCGCCCTGTCCGTTCTGCGATGGCTGCGATATCACTGAGCAGGTCTTCGATGGTCAATCCAAGCCGGGGGTCCTCGCCCTTGGCAATACCACCCATGGAGACAACGGTACGACGACCGATGGGGCTGAGGCGGACGAACACCCGGCGACGGCGGATCATCAGCGAGGCGATCAGCCCGGCAAGCGCAGCGCCTGCGCCCCCGAGCGCAAGGAACTTGCCCGGGTCGTAGCGGACCGACAGCCCTGCCCAGCGCTCGACCGAGTCGAACGTGATGCTCCCCCGGCCACCTGGCAGCTGCGCAGTCTGACCCCTTTTGAGCAGTAGCCTCAGCGGCTGTCCTTTGGCGTCCTTGAGCTGGGTCATCTTCTCGGTGCTCAAGGTGTAGACCGACTGGGGTCGGCCCTGCGGGTACAGCTCACCCTCGAAGACCCCCAGCGCCAGCGCCGGGTTCTTCAGGTCGGGGAAGAACGACGACGGGCCGGCAACCTCGTCGAGGTACTCGGAGGGGAGGAAGAACCCGAAGAACCCCAGCTGTTTCGGGCTTGCCGACGAGACCTTGACCGCCCCGACCGACTTGTAGTTGGCGTCCCTCGGCAGGAACGGCGTCGCCTCGTGCAACAACACCCGACCGGCAGAGTCGCGAACCGTGATGACCGGCGCATAGCCGTTGCCCAGCAGGAACAGCGACGCGCCGCCGAACTTCAAAGGCGCGTTGACCTTCAGGATCTGGTTGACCTGCGGAGCATCCGGGCCGGTCTGGGTGCGCGTGTATGCCGTGAAGTCGCGGGGTGCCCCTCGCTGGGCACCTCCCGCGCGCTCCTCGAAGGTGACGTCCAGACGGTCCACCGCAACCGTGAACGGTGAGAGCCCCTCGGTGTCGACCCAGGGGCCCGGGTCGAACGTGTCGTAGCCGGAGATCGTGTTCGAGAAGCTCTTGCCCGTCACCAGGATGCGGTCGCCGCGCCAACCGATGAGGTGGCCGACGGCCACGGCCACGATGACGACGATCAGAGCCAGGTGAAAGACCAGGTTGCCCGTCTCGCGGAGGTAGCCGCTCTCAGCGCTGAGCGAAAGCCCTTCAGTACGAACCCGAAAGTGCCGGCGCCGCAGCACAACCCGGGCCAGCTCGAGCACGGCCTCCGGGGTTCCGTCGACCTCGATCTGCCCATGCTCAGGGAGCCGGTCGAGTTTTTCGGGCGCACGCGGGGGCTGCGCCCGCATGGCCCGCCAGTGAATCCTCGAACGAGGAACTACACAGCCCACCAGCGAGATGAAGAGCAACAGGTAGATGGCGGCGAACCAGGGTGAGGAGTAGACGTCGAAGAAACCGAGACGATCCAGCCAGGGGCCCGTGTCCCGGTGGCTGGCCAGGTAGTCGGCCACGCGCCCGGCATCGATGTTGCGCTGGGGCCAGATCGAGCCGGGCACAGCCCCGACAGCCAGCAGGAGCAAGAGAAAGAGCGCCGTACGCATGCTCGTCAGCTGCCGCCAGGCCCAGCGCGACATGCCGCCGAGGCCGAGCGAGGGCTGGACGATGTCGCTCTCGTCCGGGCGGGTGTCCATTCGGCTCTCGGTCACGCTGACATCACCATCATCATCCGCTCACAACACCGTCGTGAACTGCTGGACCAGGCGAGTCTGGATCGACACCGTCACGCTCTCCCACAGGCCGGTCACGAGCAGGATACCGACGACGAGCAACATCACCCCGCCGGCGATCTGGATGCCGTGGTAGTGCGCTCGCAGCCACCGCGAGGCCCGGCCGGCGCGGGAGTAGCCGCCGGCAATCAGCACGAAGGGCAGTCCTAGCCCGGCCGAGTAGGCAGTCGCGAGCCCGACCCCGCGTACGACGGCCTGCTGGTCCCCCGAGAGTGCGGTCGAGAGCGCGATGATCGCACCGAAGGTCGGCCCGGTGCATGGCGCCCAGCCCAGACCGAACACCATTCCCAGCAAAGGCGCCCCGGCCAGCCCGGCTGCAGGCTTCCATCCGGGTGCGAAGCTGCGCCCGCTCCCCGCGCCCAGAAAGACCAGGGCCATCAGGATCACGATGACGCCGCCGACGCGCATCAGCGCGCCCTGGTACTCCCGCAGCAAGGTACCTGCCGCTGAGACCGTCACGGCGACAGCGATGAAGACGACGCTGAACCCCAGGACGAACAGCACCGCGCCGAGCACCAGCCGCCCCCGGCTGCGTTGCTCCAGGCTGACACCCGACAGGCCGGTGACGTAGCCGAGAAACCCTGGCACCAGAGGCAGCACGCACGGCGACGCAAAGGAGACGAAGCCAGCCGCCAGTGCCACCAGGATGGCCAGCGGCAGTGCCCCCGACGTGATGGTGCTGCCCGCGTCAGTGATCACGAGCTCTCGCCGAGCACGTCCTTGACCAGCCCCGCCAGAGTGGCCGACGAGACCGGGCCGGACACCCGTGCCGCCAGGCGCCCCTTGCGATCCAGGACCAGCGTCGTGGGCGTCGTGTTCGCCTTCCCGCGCAAGGCAAGCAGAGCGCGCCCGCCGTCGTCGGCAAGTGAGGGGTAGGTGACCTTGTTGACACGGAGGAAGGCCTTGGCAGTCTCGGCGTCATCACGGTAGTTGATGCCCATGAACTGCACCGGCTCACCGGCGGCGGACAGGCGCGACCACACCTGTTGCAGGTGCGGCGTCTCCACCACGCACGGACCGCACCACGAGCCCCAGACGTTCAGGACCACGACCTTGTTGGCGGCGTCAGCCACCTTCCATGGCGCGCCCGCCAAGGTGGTTCCGCTGACGGTCAACGGGTCCGCCCGCTTGTCGATGGCCAGCCGCTCGATGCTGCCGTCCCCCGAGACGAATCCCTTGCCATCGCCTGACCGCGCCTGTGCCGCGATGGAGCCGGCATCCGGGCTGCAGGCCGAGACAACAAGGCCAAGCGCTATGGCGACCAGGACAGCGGCCGGCTTCTTCAAGATCGGTTCGGCCAAGCTCATGCGCCCGCCGTCTTGTGGGCTCCCGGCAGCAGAGCCGCTGCCGGCTCGCTGTAGGCGATCGACTCGAGCTCGTCGCCCACGAACGTCAGGGACGTGAGGGACGCCAGCGAGCAGATCCGCTTGCGAGGGTCATGCCACAGGTGCCGGCCCTCGAGCTTGGAGCGCACGGTCCACACCGGCAGCTGGTGCGAGACGATCACGGCCTCATGACCGCGGGCCTTGCGCCGGGCCTCGGCGATCGCCGCAAGCATCCGCTCGGCGATCTCCTCATAGGGCTCTCCCCAGGACGGCTTGAACGGGTTGACCAGCTTGGCCCAGTGTTTCGGGTACTTGAGCGAGCCGTCGCCCACGCCGAAGGTCTTGCCCTCGAAGTAGTTCTCGGCCTCGATCACGCTGTCGTCGGTGGTGATCGAGAGGCCATGGGCCGCGGCGATCGGGGCCGCTGTCTCCTGTGCCCGCTCCAGCGAAGATGCGACCACCATGGAGACGTCGTGGTCGGCCAGATGGGCACTGACCATCTCGGCCATCTGCCGGCCGAGCTCCGAGAGGTGGAAGTCAGCCAGCCGGCCATACAGGACACCGGTCGGGTTGTGCACCTCACCATGGCGCAACAGGTGAACGACGGTCCGGTCGAAGTCCTGCGCGTGGGTCATGAGCGGCCCTTGACCCGTGAGTCCGCAACGGCTTGCGCCGCGGCCGGCAGAGCAGACAGGACCCGGTCGACAGCAGTGTCGTCGTGCGAGGCGCTGACGAACCACGTCTCGAACGCACTCGGGGGAAGGTGCACGCCCTGGCTGAGCATGGACTGGAAGAACACCGAGAAGGCCTCCACCTCTTGATCTCTGGCCTGGTCGTAGTTGGTTACGGGCCCTTCACGGAAGAAGATGCTGAACATGCTTCCGGCCCACTGCACGACGTGCGGTATGCCGCGCTGCGAGAGCTCAGCTGAGGTCGCGTCCGCGATCGTCTTGCTCACCACCCCGAGCCGGTCGTAGACGGCCGGCGTGCAACCTCTCAGTGTTGCCAGACCGGCGGCGCTGGCCACCGGGTTCCCGGACAGGGTGCCGGCCTGGTAGACCGGACCGTCGGGGGCCAGCATCGCCATGATGTCGGCGCGACCTCCGAAGGCCGCTGTCGGGAAGCCGCCGCCCATGACCTTGCCGAACGAGAAGAGGTCGGGTGCGCCGCCGTCATAGGGACCCTCCAGGCCGTACCAGCCGGAGGCGCTGCAGCGGAACCCGGTCATGACCTCGTCCGAGATCAGTAGCGCCCCGTGCGCAGTGGTCACCCGCCGAAGCGCCTCGGTGAAACCCGGCTGCGGCGGCACGATCCCCATGTTGCCTGGGCAGGCTTCGGTGATCAGTGCCGCGATCTGGTCACCGTGCTGGGCAAAAGCCGCCTCGAGGGCCTCAACATCGTTGTATGGCAACACGATCGTCTCGCCGGCGCTTGAGGCGGGGACCCCGGCGGAGTCCGGCAGGGCGAACGTCGCCAGACCGCTGCCGGCTGAGACCAGGAAAGCGTCGACGTGCCCGTGGTAGAGGCCAGCGAACTTCACGACCTTTGAGCGGCCGGTGAAGCCCCGGGCGAGACGCAGGGCGCTCATGGTCGCCTCGGTGCCGCTGTTGACCAGGCGGACCTGCTCGACCGGCTCGACCCGGGCCACGATCTCCTCGGCGAGCGCGACCTCGTTCTCGCTCGGTGTCCCGTAGCTGAAGCCCTTCAGCGCGGCAGCCTGAACGGCGGCCAGCACGTCTGGATGGGTGTGCCCAAGGATCATCGGGCCCCACGAGCAGACCAGGTCGACATACTCGCGGCCGTCCACGTCCGTGAGGTACGGACCCCTGGCGCTCGCCATGAACCGTGGAGTCCCGCCAACGGCCCGGAAGGCTCGAACAGGGCTGTTCACCCCGCCGGGAGTGACGGCGGCGGCACGGGCCAGCAGAGCCTGGGAGGCGGGCGCGTCGTACGGGTAAGGAGTCGGGGGGGCAGTCATGTCAGCCAGTATCTCAGTCACCCGGCCCCACCCGGCCAGGCTCAGGCGAGTTTCTCGGCCTCACGGACCTCTTCGCAGGCCCCAGTAGCCTCGATGCCCCGGCTGACAGCGGTCATGGCGCGGCCAAGCGCCAGGAAGTCCTCGCGCGACAGGTGGCTCACGAAGTTGTTGCGGACGCTGCCGACGTGGGTCGGCGCCATCCTGGCGATCTCGCCCTGACCGCTGGCCGTCAGCACCAGCTCCACTCCGCGGCGATCGCCCACACAGGCCTCGCGACGCACCCAGCCGCGCTTCTCCAGCCGGCCGGCGGTGTGGGTCAACCGGCTCCGCGACTGGACGACGGCCTCGGCGATCTCGGACATGCGCAGCCGCAGGCCCGGTGCATCTGAGAGCACCGAGATGATCTCGTACTCGGACAGCTGGAGCCCGTGGACCTGAAGGTCCTGGTCGAGCACAGCCTCCAGCATCCGGCTGGCTCGCAGATAGGCGCGCCAGGCGTCCTGCTCGTCGCTGTCGAGCCACTTGGGCTGCGGCGTGTCTGTGCTCATGGAATGAATCGTACCCTTCTTTAGTTGAAAGATAAACTTCATCCTGCTAGGGTCATCAGCAGATCGAAACCAACACAACTCGTGACGAACCACCATAAGAGGAGCACCCCAAGATGAGCACCCT
>JBDTOA010000055.1:0-10615 GCA_039933475.1 Dermatophilaceae bacterium | reverse complement strand
GGTTGAGGCTGTCACCCCTGCGTTCCCAGGTCTGCCATCAGCATCTCCAGCCGAACGAGGTACGCACTGGGGTCTCGCTCTGCCTGTCTGCTCGGTCTACTTGGGCCTACATGGTCCGAGCGGCGGCCGGGCGGTTACGGGTCAGGCCGACTTCTGGGGCGTAAAAGCGTTTGCCAGCTGCATCGTGAAGTCACGCTGGGCGGTGAGCAGGTCGGACGCGAGGTCGAAGGTGAACTTCGCTGCCGCTTCGATGCCGGGCAGGGCGGGGACGCCAGGAATAGCAGGCATCTCGACGACCGGGAGAACCGAGACGGCCTTGGCCCAGGTCTGTGCGCCGTCGACGGAGAGCTGCTGACCCTGACGGATCGTGGACAGAAGCTGTTCACGGATCTTCTGGGCGGTGGCAGGTATCTCGGTCGCGGGCGTGGTCTTGGTGTTCGTTGTTGCCATGGTGGACTCCTCGAAGTTGGGTAAGTGCAGGAAGATCCGGCGCTTACCCACAACATACCAATCGCTTGCTTGACATGTCAAGCAGCTCTCGCGCTAAGTGCAGCCGGACCACTCCCCCGTAGCCGGAGGCTGACCTCTAGTGTCGGAGTGTCCGCCGAGCAGAGGGAGCTCTCATGATCAGCCGCATCGCGATCGTCAACCGGGGAGAGGCCGCGATGCGGCTGATCCACGCCGTCCGAGAGCTCAACGCGCAGGGTGGTCCCCAGATCGAGACCGTTGCGCTGCACACGGACGGTGAGAAGTCGGCGATGTTCGTGCGAGAGGCGGACGCCGCGTACGGCATCGGACCCGCGGCGAACCGCCCCTACCTCGACCTCGCTGTTCTCGAACGGGCACTGATCCAAACCGGCTCGGACGCCGCCTGGGTCGGCTGGGGGTTCGTCGCCGAAGACCCGAGCTTCGCCGAGATGTGCGACCGGATCGGCGTCACCTTCATCGGGCCGAGCGCCCGTGCGATGCGACGTCTGGGCGACAAGATCGGATCCAAGCTCCTGGCCGAAGAGGTTGGCGTGCCGGTCGCACCCTGGAGTCGTGGCGCGGTCGACGACCTAGAGGCGGCACACGCTGCGGCGAAACGAATCGGCTACCCGCTGATGCTCAAGGCCACCGCCGGCGGCGGCGGGCGCGGCATCCGCATGGTCACCTCCGACGATGACCTGACCGACGCCTTCGACCGAACCCGAGACGAGGCGCAGCGAGCCTTCGGCAGCGGGGTCGTGTTTCTCGAGCGCCTCGTCACTGGTGCGCGCCACGTTGAGGTTCAGGTCATCGCCGATGGCCAGGGGACGGCGTGGGCGCTCGGCGTACGCGACTGCTCCGTGCAGCGACGCAACCAGAAGGCCATCGAGGAGTCGTCCTCTCCGGTGCTGGACAACAAGCAGGTCGAGGACCTCAAGGGATCGGCCGAGCGGCTGGCCCTGGCCGTGGACTACTGCGGGGCCGCAACCGTCGAGTTCCTGTACCACCCGGGTGAACGCACCTTCGCGTTTCTCGAGGTGAACACCCGGCTGCAGGTCGAGCACCCCATCACCGAGCTCACCACGGGCTTTGACCTGGTCAAGGCGCAGCTGCACGTCGCCGCGGGCGGCCGGCTCGAGGGCGAGCGGCCCGCGGAGGCCGGACACGCCGTCGAGGCGCGCCTGAATGCTGAGGACCCGGACCGCGACTTCGCCCCGTCTCCCGGCCGCATCGTCCTGCTGAACCTGCCGTCCGGCCCCGGCATCCGGGTCGACACAGGGGTGAGCCAGGGTGACCTGATCCCTGCCGACTTCGACTCGATGATCGCCAAGGTCATCGCCCACGGGCGCACCCGCGAGGAGGCCTACTCCCGGCTGAGGCGGGCTCTCGCCGACACCACGGTCCTCATCGAGGGCGGCACGACGAACAAGAGCTTCCTGCTCGACCTGCTGGACCAGCCCGAGATCATCGACGGGAGCGCGGACACCGGCTGGATCGACCGGGTGCGCTCCCAGGGCCGGCTGCAACCCGAAAGGTATGCCGGTGTCGCTCTCGTCGCTGCCGCGATCGAGGCCTACGAGGAGCAGGAGCAGGCTGAGCGCCTGCACTTCCTCGCCACGGCTCACGGCGGCCGTCCGCAGGCTAGACACGAGGTCGGACGCGCCATCGACCTGAAGCTACGCGGCGTCTCGCACCGGGTGACCGTCGCACAGGTCGGCCCCACCCGCTTCAGGGTCGGGTTCGACGCGGATCAGCAGGATCGCCAGATCGACGCCGACCTGGAGAAGTTCGACGACTACGTCGGCCGCGTGACGATCGGAGACCAGTACTTCCGGCTGGTCAGCGCTACCCACGGCCCGGTCACCCTGGTCGAGGTCAACTCCACGACCCACCGGGTCAGCCGCGACGAGGGAGGGGTGATGCGCTCGCCTGCCCCGGCGCTGGTGGTGGCCGTACCGGTTGCCGTCGGTGACCTGGTCGAGGTCGGCGCGCCAGTTCTCGTCCTCGAGTCCATGAAGATGGAGACGGTCCTGCACGCCCCCTTCGCCGCCCGGGTTCGCGAGGTCCTCGTGACCACTGGCGGCCAGGTCGAGACCGGCACTCCCGTGATCCGGCTGGAGCCCATCGCCGAAGATGAGGGTGGTGCGCCGGGGTCGGTTGAGGACGCCTCTCCGCTCCAGCTCCTGGACCTCCCGGAGCCACCGGTGACGACCGCCGCCACCCGCGGTACGCGCACCCTCGACGACCTGCGCAGCCTGCTGCTCGGCTTCGACTTCGCCCCGGGAGACGCCGCGCGCACTCTTGCCCACTACCGACAAGCACGCGCCGAGCTGGTTGCCTCCGGCGAGCTGTCGCTGACCCACGAGATCGAGGTGTTCGGCGCCTTCGCCGACCTGGCTGAGCTCGCCCGGAACCGGCCAGCCGCCGAGGAGGCCCATGACGAGCGGGTCCACAGTCCCCGGGAGCACTTCCATGCCTACCTGCACAGCCTGGATGTCGACCGCGAGCATCTTCCCGATGCGTTCCGGCTGAGGCTGGCTCGTGCCCTGGCCCTCTATGGCGTCAGCGACCTGGAGCGCACCCCCGCTCTCGAGGAGGCGGTGTTCCGCATCTTCCTGGCCCAGCGAGCGGCATCCGACCTGGTTGTGGTCACCACCCTTCTGCAGCAGTGGCTGATCGAGGGGCCGCCCGTGGGCGACGTCGCAGCCCGGGCCCACGAGGTGCTGGACCGGCTCGTCATGGCTACCCAGCTGCGCTACCCCATGGTGGGCGACCTGGCTCGCAGCGCACGCTTTCGCTGGTTCGACAAGCCGGTGGTTGACGCGGAGCGCCAGGCCGTTCTTGCCGGCGTGGGCACCGAGCTCATCTACCTCTCGGACCACCCTGACGCGGCGGACTATGCAACGCGCCTGGACGCCCTGGCCGGGATCCCGGAGCAGATCGTTCGCTTCCTGGCGACGCGGATCGAGGCGGAGCTGCCCGAGGAGGAGCCCATGCTTGAGGTGCTGGTTCGCCGGCACTACCGCGAGCACGAGCTTCACAACCTTCACCAGCTGACCGCGGCGGGGCGGCCATTCGTCGTCGCGGACTACACCCTGGACCAGAACCCGCGCCATCTCGTGACGACCATCGCCAAGTGGTCCGAGCTCGAGGCATCCTCCGACCTGGTCGCGGCCATCGAGGCCCAGCTGGCCGCCGGACCGGAGGACCCGGACACGATCGTCCTGGACCTGTACCTCTCCTGGCCCGGCACCCCGGACTCGGTCTCAGAGGTCTCGGACGAGCTGAAGAGGGCGCTGCGGACCTTGCCCTTCGCCGGACGGGTGCGCCGTACAGCGGTAGCGGTCTGTCCAGGTGGCGACCGTCCGGTGTCGTACTTCACCTTCCGCCCCGGACCTGACGGCGTCGTCGAAGATGACCTCGTTCGCGGTATGCACCCCATGGTCGGCCGGCGCCTCAACCTGTGGCGGCTGCGCGACTTCGACATCACCCGGCTCGAGGCACCCGACGACGTGCTCCTCTACCACTGCGTCGCGCCCGGCAATGCCGCCGACCAGCGCCTCGTCGCCCTCGCGCAGATTCGAGAGCTCGCGATCGTTCGTGATGCCGACGGCCATGTGACTTCGCTGCCACACGCCGAGCGCGCCGTCGCCAGCTGCCTCGAGGCGATCCGCCGCGAGCGCAGCGCGCGAGGAGCAGCAGGACTACGGCTCGACATGAACCACGTGTTCCTGCGCATCTGGCCGGTGATCGCCGCGCCTCTGGACGAGCTCACCGCTCTGCAACGCACCATCGCACCCCTGACGTCGGGCGCGGGCGTCGAGGAGGTGCTCGCGCAGGGACGCATTGCGGCCGCCGACGGGCGGGTGCATGACGCGGCCGTCCGCTTCTCCTACCAGCCGGGAGCCGGCGTGGTCACCGCCGTCACCGGCCCACCCACAGAGCGGCTGCGACCACTGGACGACTACGCGCAGAAGGTCCTGCGCTCACGCCGACGCGGAACTGTCTATCCGTACGAGCTGGCGAGCCTGATCAGTGGGCCCTACGGCAGCTTCGTCGAGCATGACCTTGACTCTGACGGTGCCCTGGTGCCGGTTACCCGTGCGCCCGGCGGGAACCACGCCGGACTGGTGGTCGGGATCGCCCAGACCCTGACCGTGCGACACCCTGAGGGAGTCACGAGGGTTGTCCTGCTGGGTGACCCCACTCGCGCCCTGGGCGCAGTGGCCGAGGCAGAGTGCGCACGGGTGATCGCCGCACTCGACCTGGCCGACCAGCTCGGAGTTCCGGTCGAGTGGTTCGCGTTGTCTGCGGGCGCGCGCATCTCGATGGACTCCGGCACCGAGAACATGGACTGGGTCGCGAAGGCGCTGCGCCGAATCGTGACGTTCACCCAGGGGGGCGGCGAGATCAATATCGTCGTGGCCGGGATCAACGTCGGCGCTCAGCCCTACTGGAACGCCGAAGCCACGATGTTGATGCACACCAAGGGAATCCTGGTGATGACACCGGAGAGCGCCATGGTGCTGACCGGCAAGCAGTCACTTGACTTCTCGGGCGGCGTCTCGGCCGAGGACAACTTCGGCATCGGCGGCTACGACCGCGTCATGGGACCGAACGGCCAGGCGCAGTACTGGGCGCCTGACCTGGCCGGAGCCTGCGAGGTGCTGCTGGCGCACTACGACCACACCTACGTCGTACCCGGCGAGCTCTCGCCAAGACGGGCTGCAACCAACGACCCGGCCGATCGCGACGTGTGCCGCTTCCCGCACCATGTTGCCGACAGCGAGTTCCGGACGGTTGGCGAGATCTTCTCATCGGCCACGAACCCCGACCGGAAGAAGCCGTTCGACATCCGCACGCTCATGCATGCGGTCTCCGACCAGGACCACGAGGTGCTCGAGCGCTGGGCGGGCATGGCCGGCGGCGAGACCTCCGTCATCTTCGACGCTCACCTCGGCGGTTGGCCCGTGTCCCTGATCGGTATCGAGTCCAGGCCTCAGCCGCGGCCCGGGTTCCCGCCAAGTGACGGGCCCGACACCTGGACGGCGGGCACGCTGTTCCCCAACTCGTCGAAGAAGACCGCCCGGGCGATCAACGCCGCGAGCGGGAACCGGCCGGTGGTGGTCCTCGCCAACCTTTCCGGGTTCGACGGGTCACCGGACTCGATGCGACACCTGCAGCTCGAGTACGGCGCCGAGATCGGGAGGGCGATCGTGAACTTCGCCGGGCCGATCGTGTTCTGCGTCGTGTCGCGCTACCACGGTGGTGCCTTCGTGGTCTTCTCCAAGGCGCTCAACCCCTCGATGACGGTGCTTGCCGTCGAAGGGTCGTTCGCCTCGGTCATCGGCGGCGCACCGGCTGCGGCCGTTGTCTTCGCCGGCGAGGTGGACTCCCGTACGGCGTCCGACCCGCGGATCGCCGAGATGGAGGCTCTGGTGTCCGGCGCGAAGGGCGGGCAGCGTGCATCCTTGGTCACGGATCTCGCCCAGCTGCGCTCGAGCATCAGGTCGGAGAAGCTCGGGGAGGTTGCCGCCGAGTTCGACGGCGTGCACAGCATCGAGCGCGCCGTGAAGGTCGGCTCGGTTGATGCGGTCATCGGCGCTTCCGAGCTGCGTCCTCAGCTGATCGCTGCTGTTGAGCGCGGACTCCTGTGATGGGCTCAGCGCGTCATCGGGGGTGGCGCGCACAGAGGCTGAGCACGCCAGGCTAAGACCCCTGGGGACACCTCAGGGCCATCTTTGTTGAGCCCAGATGGGCATGGACTCGGCAGCCCGGGAACCCCATCATGGGTTGTATGCCGGGAGCCGCCATCCTTCGTCGGATGCCCTTCACGATCGCGATAACGCTGGTCATCCTGGGTCTGGCCCTGGCCAGCCGCGGGCTCTGGGACCCGCTGGCTGACCGAGAGCTGGGGCGGTCGGTGGCCTACGGACTGCCGGCCTTCGAGGAGGGCCGGGTCTGGACCCTGGCCACGGGTGCCGTGTTTGCTCTGCAGCCGCTTCAGTACATCCCGATCCTGCTGGGTTTCCTCGCCTTTGGCGGCTTCGCGGAGTACTGCCTGGGGGCGAAAAGGGCGGCTCTGGCGTTCGTTGTCTGCCACGTTTTCGCCGTCGCCGGCACAGCGGCCCTGCTGCTGCTGGTCCGCGACCACGGCTACCAGTGGGCCACGGACCTCGCCCGCGTGGTCGACGCCGGACCTTCGGCTGGTTTCCTCGGCGCGGCCGCGGTTGCGTCGGCGGCCCTGCGGCCACCTTGGCGAGGGCGTGTCCGGGTCGTGCTCGCGACCTACGTCTTCCTCTCAGCCATCCATCTCGGTGCCCTGGCCGACGTGGAGCACGCTCTCGCCGTTGGCGGGGGCCTCCTGCTCGGCCCCGTGCTACAGGGCAGGCGGCCACGGCTGAGCCTGCGCGCGCTGACCCGCCGCGACTACCGCTTGCTCGCAAGCGGTTTCTTCATCCTCGCCGCGGTCGAAGGCCTGTTCCAGCCCTTCTCATCTGTGACCGGGCCGCTGACCAGCACGCTCAGCGCCAGCGCGCGAGCCGAAGAGCTTCAGCACGCCAGCAACTTGATCGAGGCCTCCATCATTGCGCTGCTCTGGTTCTGGCTGGCCCGAAGTCTCTACAAGGGCCGCCGGCGTGCCTGGTGGTGGGCCACCGTGCTGCTGTCGCTGGTCGTGTTCGGCCAGCTCGTCGGGATGGTGGGTCTGGCCGTCCAGCACGAGCCCGGCTGGCCGGTCGCCATCTACGAGGTGCTTGGCAACCTGGCTGGCCTTGCGGTCCTGATCCTCGGCCGCCACGCCTTCCGCAACCCCTCCCGGCGCCGCGCCCGCCGTACGACTGGAGCACTCGTCGCCACGGCCGGTGAGGACCAGCGCGGCTCCGCGACCAAGCAGCTGCAGAAGGAGGGGACGGTGAACAACCTGGCCTGGCTGACAACCTGGCCCGAGAACCGCTGGTTCACCACACCGCAAGGCACCGGGTACGTCGCCTACCAGGTCCATTCCGGAGTCGCGCTGGGACTGTGTGACCCGGTGGCCGCACGTCCCGAGGAGCGTTCGGAGCTGCTGGCTGCATTCTCGGACAAGGCTCACCACGACGGACTGGTGCCCTGCCTGTTCTCCGTGACCCAGGAGGCCGCGTCCCACGCCCTCGGTCTTGGATGGCACGCCCTGGAGGTCGCTGAGGAGGCTGTGATCGACCTGCCCTCGCTCGAGTTCCGGGGCAAGGCGTTCCAGGACGTGCGGACGGCCCTCAACCAGGGCGCGAAGATGGGGATCACCCACCGGCTCACCCCGCTGCTCGAGCAGCCTCGCGGGATCCAGATGCAGGTGCGGGCTATCTCCTCGGACTGGGTCGAGGACAAGGGCATGCCCGAGATGGGGTTCACGCTGGGCGGCGTCGACGAGGCCCTCGACCCGCATGTCCGGGTGGGTCTGGCCGTCGACGCGGACGGCACGGTCCACGGAGTGACTTCGTGGATGCCGGTGCACGCCAGCGGTGGTGGTGAGCCGGTTGGCTGGACGCTGGACGTCATGCGCAGACTGTCCGGGGGTTTTCGCTACTCCATGGAGTTCCTGATCTCCTCCGCGTGCCTGGCGTTCAAGGAGGAGGGGTGTCAGCTCGTGTCGCTCTCGGGGGCGCCGCTGGCCAAGGCCGGTGCGACCGACTCGGCCATTGACCGTGGCCCCCTGGACAGCTTCCTCGACCGGCTCGGCAGCAGGCTCGAGCCGTACTACGGGTTCCGCTCGCTGCATGCCTTCAAGGCCAAGTTCCAGCCCCGCTTCGCTCCGCTCTTCCTGGTCTTCCCGGATGAGGCGGCCCTGCCGCGCATCGGCGTTGCACTGAGCAGGGCCTACCTGCCGGACGCAGGGCTGCGCGACCTCGTGAGCCTGGCCCGCGCGGGGCGCTGAGCCAGACAACATCGAAGCTGACCCTTCAACACAATGTGCGAAATCCGCCGATGGCCACGCGGATCCGGCACGTCCGTGAGAGCGTGCACAGGTCAGCGATCAAGCACGAGAGGACCAGGGACATGACCGTCACTGCGCAGAGCAAGACGAGGCACCACCCCGCCCTGCTGGCCGAGGCCGAACGGAGGTCGGCGAAGGTCCAGCTACGGGTCGCGGACAACATCACGGCCTTCGCGGGATCGATGAAGTTCGTGTACCTGCATGCGGGGGTCTTCGCGATCTGGATGCTGGTGTTCGAAAGGAGCCCCTGGCCCACCCTGACGCTGATCGTCTCGCTCGAGGCCATCTTCCTTTCGACCTTTGTGATGATCGGACAGAACAGACAGGCCTCCTTCCAGCAGGCCAAGGCCGATCACGACTTCGTCGAGAGCGAGCAGGAGCTCCATGCCAACACCGACCTGACCAGGCTCATCCATCAGCTCACCACCCAGATCCACGCGCAGCTCGTCCCCTCCTCCGAGGGCACTCAGCAGGCGGGCGCAAGCACCGACAGCGAACCTCGAGCCTGACCCCAGCCTGACCACAGCCCAACGGCCGCGCACAGGGACGTCCTGCACGCGGCCGTTGATCGTTGCTGAGGAGCATTGGTGGGCACCATGACTGCGGGTCTCAGCCGGCCCCGCGGCTGGTCAGACGCCAGTTCCGCTCTGGCTCGGCGCGGGCCCACCGCCGTGCCCTCCGGGGCCACCGGCTCCCATACCGTCCTGGACTGCCGTCACCGCGAAGCTCTTGTCGAGCTTGACTGTGACGTGAGTGCCGTCGGCCTTGGTCAGGTGCGCCTCATAGGCCGCCCCGTCGGCGTCGGTCTCGGCCCGGAATACGGTGCCACCGGGTACGGCCTTGAGAGCAGCAGCCTTGGCGCTTGCAAGATCGCTACCGGTCAGCGCCTTCTCTCCGGCCCGAACCGGTGTTGCGGAGTCGGCTGGGCGCCCCGGCGCTGGGGCAGCGGCCGGCGCCGAGCTCAGCGACGAGGTGCTGCTGTCCGCTGCGGACGCTGAGGTGGTCGCGGCAAGCGCCCCGCCCACAATTCCGCCGGCGAGCAGCAGCCCGGCCGCTCCCACCAGTCTCCTGTTGCGCTGACTCACTTTGGTCGGCTCGTTGTCAGACATCTGGTTCTCCTTCGTTGTCACCCGCCGGAGTTGGCAGGTCCATGGAGAAGACGTTGGCGGCCGAAACTGAGAATTCCTTCTGCTTTGCGTGGCCACCGGCTATGGGCCTGAGTCAGCACCTGAGCCAGATTCACAGAAGCAATTCAGAGGAAGAACCCACGTCCTGCACAGACACAGGCTCGACAGTGGACCCATGAACCACTCACCAGCCCACCACCTTCGGCGCACACCCGTGCGGGATTGGAGCATGACGTGAAGAGATCGCCTACCCAAGCTTCCGACCGTTCCGACCGACGCCTTGACCGCAACAAGGGGCTTGCCCGGATCTCGGCCCTGACCATGGGCGCCGGCGCAGCTGGTCTTGTCGGCGCCGTCGCGATCGCTGTCACCCTGCCGGGCTCGGCGGCGGTGAGCCAGGCGAGCAGAGCGAGTGGCCCGAACCTGACGTCAGGTTCGACGATCTCGGGTGCCTCCAGCAACAACGGCTCCAGTGATGACGGCTCCAGTGATGACGGCTCCAGTGATGACGGCTCGACCACCCCGTCCCAGTCGCAGGCCCAGCTTCAGGCGCAGGTACAGGCCCAGGCCCAGCTTCAGGCGCAGGCGCAGGCCCAGTCGCAGCTTCGGCCAGGAACTGCGCCCTCGACCAGCAACAAGCCCCCGGCCGCCACCTCGGGAGCCTCGTGATGAGTGCCACCTCGACTGCTACTCCCCCAGCTCCCACAGCTCCCACTACTCCGGCTGCGCCCTCGACGGCAGGAGCGACGCACGGGAACCTCCACTTCGAGGAATGGAGGGCCATCGGTACGACGATCCGGATCGTGGTCACCGACGGCACCAAGCTTGGCGCCGCACGGGCCATGCTGTCGGAGGACCTGGCTTCCCTGGATGAGTCGTGCAGCCGCTTCCGTGCAGACTCCGAGCTGATCCGCCTCGACGCCAGCGCCGGCAAGCCGACCACCGTGAGCCCGCTGCTCGCCGGCGCGATCGGCGCCGCCCTGCGTGGCGCCCGCCTGACCGAGGGCGACCTTGACCCGACCCTCGGGCGAGCGATGGAGATGATCGG
>JBDTOA010000054.1:0-10657 GCA_039933475.1 Dermatophilaceae bacterium | reverse complement strand
GCCCGCCGAGCGGCACAGTCCCTAGGTTTGCTGGCTCGAGAGGAACAAAGTCCCTAGGTTTGCGCAGGAATCGGGGACAGAACCCCTAGGTTTGCCGGTCAGGCGGCGGAGGCGCGGATGACAGCGTCGCGCTGGCCCATCGGCAGGCTCACCAGAGCGCTGACGGCCTCGGACTCGGCCACGCGGTCCGACACGTTGCTGAGCATCTTGGACATCGGCAGGTTCAAGGCAGCGCAGATGGAGGCAAGGAGCTCGGAGGAAGCCTCCTTCTCACCGCGCTCGACCTCGCTCAGATAACCCAGAGAGACCGCGGCCGAGACCGACACCTCGCGTAGCGTGCGACCCTGTGCCTGACGGTGGTCACGGAGAACGTCACCGACCTCCCTACGGAGCAAAATCATGACGCCTCCTGACTACTTCGCGACAGACCATACGTTCATGACAAACGGTACCCTGTGCGCCGGACAACCCGCACGCCGGTTTGCCGATTTGGTGCACACTGTCCAGTCAACCACGCACGACGGGGGGTTCTTCCCCTGCCCGGGCATCGAGCTCCTCGGTGAGCAGCGCCAGGGCGGCCAGCACGCTCCCAGCCCGGATGCTCGCACGATCCCCGGACAGGGCCAGCGCCTTGACCCTCGAGGTCCCGGGGCCCGCAACGGCGACGTACACCGTGCCCACGGGCTTGCCGTCGACCTGGTCCGGCCCCGCCACGCCGGTAGTGGACAGCCCATACGTCGCGCCCATCAGGGAACGCACCCCGCTGGCCATCTGCTCCGCAACCTCGGCATGCACGCTTCCCACGTCGGCCAGCAGCACCGCATCCACGCCCAGCACCCCCGCTTTCACGTCCGTCGCGTACGCGATGACGCCTCCTCGCATGACCAGAGACGCACCAGCGACGTCGGTGAAGGCTGCGGCCACCAGGCCACCGGTAAGCGACTCGGCAACGGCGACCGTCTCCCCCGCGGCGGTCAGCCGGGCCACAAGGTCCGCTGCCGGAGCGGGTGCCACCCTCAGACCTCTGGCCCTGCGGCAGTCCGCGCCGCCGCCTCGGCCTCTGCCGCTGCGCGGACCGCAGCCGCACGGCGCTGTCGCTTGGCCAGCGCACGAGGGCTGGTTCTGCGCAGAACCCGGGCCCGGAGCAGGTAGTCGACGCCGGTCACCACCGTCACGAGGACCGCCGCGGCCATGACCACCACGGCGACCGAGTGCCATGCGTCGCTCAGTGGCAGGACATAGAGCAGGATCGCGATGGCCTGGAGAACTGTCTTGACCTTGCCACCGCGACTGGCCGGCATGACGCCGTGACGGATAACCACGAACCGAAGGGCCGTGATCCCGACCTCGCGGACGAGCACGACCGCCGTGACCCACCACGACAGCAGGCCGATGACCGAGAGCCCGATGAGCGCCATACCCATCAGAGCCTTGTCCGCGATCGGGTCGCTCACCTTGCCGAAGTCGGTCACGATCCCCCGGGCACGAGCGATGTCACCATCGATCCGGTCGGTGGCCGTGGCGATCACGAAGACTCCGGCGGCCAGCAGGCGGTAGTCCGTCGAGGGATCCCCATCGTGCAGCAGCAACCAGCCGAACACAGGGACCATCGCAAGGCGCGAGATGGTGAGCGCGTTGGCAATGTTCCATGCGCTGGCCTGTGGAGGCGGCGCCTGTATGCCGTTCCCGGCCGAGGTCACACGGGCTCCGCGACGAGGTCGATGCCGACGGTGTCAACGACTCGGGCCGCGATGATCTGGCCGATGGCCGGAGCACGGCCGCCGATGGGCATCCGAAGGATCGTGGCACCGTCGACGTCAGGCCCCTGATGGGCGGCCCGACCGGTCAGCTCGTCGCTGTCCGGGTCGATCCCCTCCACCAGCACCTCGACCTGCTCGCCCAGTCGCTCATCGGTGCGCTGGAGGTTGAGCTCCTCGACCAACGATGTGAAACGGGCGAGCCGCTCGGCGACAACGTGGTCCTCCACCTTGCCGTCGTAGGTCTCGGCCTCGGTGCCGTCCTCGTCGGAGTAGCCGAACACACCGACCACATCGAGACGGGCCGCGGTCAGGAAGGCCTCGAGCTCGGCCAGATCCTGTTCGGTCTCACCCGGGAACCCGACGATGACGTTGGACCGGATACCGGCCAGCGGGGCGCGAGCGCGGACCTGGTCGATCAGCTCCAGGAAGGCCTGGGGCGAGCCGAACCGGCGCATCTTGCGCAGCAGCGGCTCCGAGGCGTGCTGGAAGGAGATGTCGAAGTACGGCACGACGCCGGGCGTTGAGGCCATGACGTCCAGCAGGTCCATCCGGATCTCGGCCGGCTGCAGGTAGGAGACGCGGACGCGTTCGATCCCCTCGACGGCGGCCAGCTCGGGCAGCAGCGCCTCCAGCAGGCGCAGGTCACCGAGGTCCTTGCCGTAGGACGTGGAGTTCTCGCTGACCAGCAGGATCTCCTTGACCGCATGCTCGCCGAGCCACCGGGCCTCGGCCACGATGTCGGTGGGGCGCCTGGACACGAAGGCACCGCGAAACATCGGGATGGCGCAGAAGGCGCAGCGCCGGTCGCAGCCACTGGCGATCTTCAGGGGCGCCCACGGCCGGTCGTCCAGGCGGGCCCGGATGACGCGGGGGCCGCTGGCCGGAACCGGGCCCTGGATCGTCACGTCTTCGGGCATCGTGCTGGCCAGCGCCGTCGACAACCCCGAGCCACCGTGGCCTGGCAGCGCAACCGAGGCAGAGGAGCCCTGCCGCGAAGCGGGCGAGAGCGGCAGGAGCCGGCGACGGTCGGAGGGGACGTGCGAGATGTGCTTCTCGCCGTTCAGGATCGAGGTGAGGTGGCTCGACATGTCGGCATAGGAGTCGAAGCCCAGCACCGCGTCGGCTTCGGGAAGCTCGGAAGCGAGCTGCTCGCCATACCGCTCGGCCAGGCAACCGACTGCCACGACCTTCTGGGTGCGTCCCTGGCCCTTGAGGTCGGCAGCCTCCAGCAGCGCGTCGATGGAGTCCTTCTTGGCCTGCGCGATGAACCCGCACGTGTTGATCACGGCGACATCGGCCTCTGCTGCATCCTCAACCAGCCGCCACCCTCCGGCGGCCAGCCGACCGGCGAGCTCTTCGGAGTCAACCTCGTTCCGGGCGCAGCCCAACGTCACCAGGGCCACGCTGCGGCCGCTGCCGCCAGCCGGCGAGGTCACATCAGTCACGGTGGTCATTGTCCACCCATGGTAGGGCGCTGCGGTTGAATGGCCGCATGCCTGAACTCGAACCGGATTCCCTTGCCCGCGTTACCGAGCTTCTGCGCCGGCACCCGCTGGTCGACGGACACAACGATCTTGCGTGGGAGGCACGCGAGCAGTCGGGCTACGACTTCGACCGGCTGGACCTGTCCCAACGCCTGACCAAGACGCACACCAACCTGCCCCGGCTGTGGGAGGGCGGAGTCGGAGCGCAGTTCTGGTCGGCCTGGGTCCCCTCGACCCTGCCCGATGGCCAGGCCGTCATCCAGACCCTCGAACAGGTGGACGCCATCCACCAGCTGGTCGCGCGGTATGGCGACCGGCTGGGGTTCGCGCGAACCGCGGACGAGGTCGAGGCGGTCTTCGCGTCGGGACGGATCGCCTCCCTGATCGGGGCCGAGGGCGGGCACTCCATCGGCTGCTCCCTCGCGGCGCTGCGCATGCTGCACGTCCTTGGGGTTCGCTACCTGACGCTGACCCACAACGACAACGTCCCGTGGGCCGACTCGGCCACGGACGAGCCGGCGGTCGGCGGCCTCTCCCGCTTTGGCGTCGAGGTCGTGCGGGAGATGAACCGCATCGGCATGCTGGTCGACCTCTCCCACGTCTCCGCCGACACGATGCGCGACGCCCTGCGGGTGAGCGAGGTGCCGGTGATGTTCTCGCACTCCTCCGCGCGGGCCGTGTGCGACGTGCCCCGCAACGTTCCCGACGACGTGCTCGAGACCCTGCGCGACAAGGAAGGCGTCTGCATGGTGACTTTCGTGCCCAAGTTCATCGCTCCTGCTTGCGCCCAGTGGCACCGCGAGGCTGCCGAAGCGGCGGCTGAGGTCGGCGTCAAGGCCACGGACCACATCGCCTTCAGCGCCTTCACGTCGACCCATCGGATCGAGCACCCCAGACCCACGGCGAGCATCGACGACGTGGTCGCGCACATCGAGCACGTGCGGGACGTGGCCGGCATCAACCACGTCGGCATCGGCGGTGACTACGACGGGACCGACCAGCTTCCGATCGGGCTCGAGGACGTCAGCGGCTACCCGCGGCTGTTCGCTGCCCTGGCCGACCGCGGATGGTCCGACAACGACCTGATCAGGCTGTCTGGCGCCAACGTTCTTCGCGTCATGCGTGATGCGGAGGCCGGCGCCCGAGAGCTGCAGGCGACGCGCGGACCCAGCCTTGCGACATACGAGCAGCTCGACGGAGCCTAGGAGACCCCCAACCGAGCTCTTGTTGCGGCGAAACCACGGTTTCGGGCCCTCAGAGCGGCTGATTCGGTGGTTTCGGCGCAACAAGCTGAGTCAACGCGGCACACAAGCTGGGGTGGGTCGGACGAGTCGACAGGTCAGTCGCGCTGACTGTTCCTGGTGAGGGACCAGGCGTCCTCCCCGCCCTCGTCCTCCACCTCTTCGTATCCCTCGGGTGCCAGCGAGTCGCGAGTCGGGCCACCCAGCGGAGCCCCGCCGACCGGCACGCGGGTCGTCTCGTTGGCGTCGCCCGGGTATTCAACGGAAGGTGAGGCCGCACCGTCATAGACCGGGTCGGGGTCAGGGACCTCCTCGCCCCGCATCAGGGCGAGGGTTGTCGGCAGGTCGTCAGACTTGACCAGGACGTCGCGGGCCTTGGAGCCCTCAGAAGGGCCGACGACACCCCGGGACTCGAGCAGGTCCATCAGCCGGCCGGCCTTGGCGAAGCCGACCCTCAGCTTGCGCTGCAGCATCGAGGTCGAGCCGAACTGGGTCGTGATGACCAGCTCGGTGGCCTGCAGCAAGAGGTCCAGGTCGTTGCCGATGTCGTCCTCGACGACCTTCTTGGTGCCGACCACGATGACGTCGTCGCGGTAGGTGGGCTTGAGCTGGTTCTTGACGTGCTTGACGACGGCCTGGATCTCGGACTCGGTGACCCAGGCACCCTGGACCCTCATCGGCTTGGAGGATCCCATCGGCAGGAAGAGCGCGTCACCCTGCCCGATCAGCTTCTCGGCTCCGGCCTGGTCCATGACCACCCGGGAGTCGGTCAGCGAAGAGGTTGCGAACGCCATCCGCGAGGGAACGTTGGCCTTGATCAGACCGGTGACGACGTCCACGGATGGACGCTGCGTGGCCAGCACGAGGTGGATGCCGGCGGCCCGCGCGAGCTGGGTGATGCGGACGATCGACTCCTCGACGTCCCTGGGGGCAACCATCATCAGGTCGGCCAGCTCGTCGACGATGATCAGCAGGTAGGGGTAGGGGTGGATGACCCGCTCAGACCCGGGCAACGGCTTGATCTTGCCCGCCTTGACCGCCTTGTTGAAGTCGTCGACGTGCTTGAACCCGAAGGTCGCCAGGTCGTCGTAGCGGGTCTCCATCTCACGGACCACCCACTGCAGGGCCTCTGCGGCCTTCTTCGGGTTGGTGATGATCGGCGTGATGAGGTGCGGAATCCCCTCGTAGCCGGTCAGCTCGACCCGCTTGGGGTCCACCAGGATCATCCGCACCTCGTCGGGCGTCGAGCGCATCAGGATCGAGGTGATCATCGAGTTGACGAAGCTGGACTTGCCCGAGCCGGTGGCGCCTGCGACGAGCAGGTGCGGCATCTTGGCCAGGTTGGCGATGACGTAGCCCCCCTCGACGTCCTTGCCGACACCGACCACCATCGGGTGCTCGTTGGCACGGGCCGCCTGGCTGCGGAGGACGTCGCCGAGGCTGACCTTCTCGCGGTCGACGTTGGGGATCTCGATGCCGATCGCGGACTTGCCCGGGATGGGGCTGAGGATGCGAACGTCGGCCGAGGCAACGGCATACGCGATGTTCTTGGACAGGGCGGTGACGCGTTCGACCTTGGTCCCCGAGCCAAGCTCGATCTCGTATCGCGTGACCGTCGGACCGCGGCTGAATCCGGTGACCTGGGCGTCGATCTCGAACTGGTCGAGGACCTCGGTCAGGACATCGACGACGTGGTCGTTGGCGGCGCTGCGCAGCTTGTGCGGGCGACCGGCCTCGAGCAGCTCGTTGTCGGGCAGCGTGTAGGTGATGTCCCCGTCCAGCGCGAGCTGTTCGACCCGTTGAGGCATCGGCGTCGTGGGCGGCGGCTCGAGGGTCGCCTTTGCAGCCCGCGCGCCTCCGGGGTGCGCAGCAGTGCTGGCGTCCCCGCCGGATGCGGGAGCCCCCGCCGCAGTCGGGCGCTTCTCGCCGGGGCGGAAGGCTGCGGCGGCAGCCTTGGCGCTTGCCACGATGGCTGCCTGCCGAAAGGCCTCATCACCGTCGAAGGGACCCTCGCCCAACGGCCCCGGTCGGGTGCGCCGCTTTCCGTTTGCGTCCTTGCCGGCACCTTCGGGTGAGGCTTCGGGCTCGGGCGGGCGTCGGAGCAACCGGTCACGCAGCTCGCTCACCCGCGAAGGAATCATGTGGACCGGTGTGGCGGTCAGGACCAGAATCCCGAAGCAGCCCAGCATCAGGAGCAGCGGGACCGCGCCCCAGGTCTTGATGGCGGCAACGATCGGGCTCGAGGCCAGGAAGCCGATGATGCCGCCCGCGTCACGCATCCGCAGAGCACCGTCGGGCGGGCTCGGGAGGCCGGACGAGATATGGACCAACCCGGCCGCTGCGAACGTGATTGCCGTCGTACCGATGGTGAGACGGTTCGTCGAGGCCTTGTCGCCGGGAGCGCGTAAGAGTCGAATACCGAACAGCAGCAGGGCGATCGGGAGGGCATAGGCAACCCGACCGAAAGTCCCTGCGACCACGGCGTGGATCACGTCACCGGCCATCCCCTTGAGCCCCCACCACTCGCGGGCGGCGACCACGACAGCCAGCCCGAGCAGGAAGAAACCGAGGCCATCACGACGGTGCTCAGGCTCGAGCTCGCTGGCACTGCGCCCGATCCGGCGGACCGTTCCGCCGGCAACGTGGGCAAGGCCCATCCAGCTGCCCCGGACCAGTCTCAGCGGAAGGGGCAGCTTGCCGCCCCGGGTTCGCGACTTTGGCCGAGCGGCCGGTTTGCGCGGTGCCGCACGACCGCTGCGTCCGGTCGACGGGCGTGATGGATTGGCGCGTCCCGCCGACTTCGGACGCGCGGCAGGGGAAGACGTACGGATCGCCACAGTGGCAAGGGTACGGGAATGACACTCCAGTATCACGTGTCACACGCGCGCCAGAAGCAACAGAACGAGGCGGTATGCCGGGTTGCTGGCCCGCGCCGGCTAGGCGTCGATGACGATCGGGATGATCATCGGCCGACGGCGCAACCGGCCGCCGACCCACGAACCGACCGTTCGGCGGATGATCTGCTGCAGCTGGAAGGAGTCGGTGACCCCGTTCTCGGCGGCATCGGCCAGTGCCTCCTCGAGCTTGGGCAGCACCTGGTCGAAGATGTCCTGGTCCTCGGCAAAGCCTCTTGTCTGGATCTCGGGCCCGGCGGCGATCTTGCCGGTCGCCGCGTCGCGCACCACGATGATCGTGATGAAGCCCTCGTCGCGCAGGATGCGACGGTCCTTCAGCAGGGCCTCGGTGGTCTCACCCACCGATGAGCCGTCGACATAGACGTATCCGCACGGCACGGCGCCCACGATGTTCGCCACCCCCTTGGCGAGATCGACGACAACCCCGTCCTCAGCCAGCATCACCCGGGCGCGTGGGACTCCGGTCTTGACGGCCAGCTCGGCGTTGGCCACCAGGTGACGCCACTCTCCGTGCACCGGCATGACGTTGCGCGGCCGGACGATGTTGTAGCAGTAGAGGAGCTCACCGGCGCTGGCGTGGCCGGAGACGTGAACCTTGGCGTTGCCCTTGTGCACGACATCAGCGCCAAGTCGCATCAGGCCGTTGATGATGCGGTAGACCGCGTTCTCGTTGCCGGGGATCAGCGAGGAGGCGAGCAGGACCGTGTCGCCCACACCGACCTCGATCTTGTGGTCCCGGTTGGCCATTCGGGAGAGCGCGGCCATCGGCTCACCCTGCGAGCCGGTGCAGATCAGGACGATCTTGTCGTCCGGGTAGTCCGTGAGCTTCTTGAGGTCGACCACGACACCCGGCGGCACCTTGAGGTAGCCGAGCTCCTCGGCGATGGCCATGTTTCGCAGCATCGAGCGACCCACCATGGCGACCTTGCGACCGTTGGCGTGGGCCGCGTCCAGAACCTGCTGGACGCGGTGGACGTGCGAGGAGAAGCAGGCGACGATGACCCGGCGCCGCGCGTTGCGGAATACGGTCTCGATGGCGGGGGTGAGCTCGCGCTCGGAGGTCGTGAAACCGGGCACCTCGGCGTTGGTCGAGTCGGTCATGAACAGGTCGACGCCCTCCTCGCCGAACCTGGCGAAGGCACGCAGGTCGGTGATCCGGCCATCGAGCGGCAGCTGGTCCATCTTGAAGTCGCCGGTGTGCAGGATGGTGCCGCCGGGGGTGCGGATGAACACCGCCATGGCATCGGGGATGGAGTGGTTGACCGCCGCGAACTCGCAGTCGAAGACGCCGATCTTCTCGCGCTGCCCCTCGACCACGGTCAGCGTGTAGGGCTTGATCTTGTGTTCCTTCAGCTTGGCCTCGATCATCGCCAGCGTCAGGGTGGAGCCGATCAGCGGGATGTCGGCCTTGAGCCGCAGGAGGTAGGGGACGGCGCCGATGTGGTCCTCGTGACCGTGGGTGAGCACGATCGCCTCGATGTCGTCCATCCGGTCCTGGATGTACTCGAAGTCCGGCAGGATCAGGTCGATGCCGGGGTGGTGGTCCTCCGGGAAGAGCACCCCGCAGTCGACGACCAAGAGCCGGCCCGCGTGCTCGATGACGGTCATGTTCCGGCCGACCTCGCCAAGACCACCGAGGGGGATGACGCGTACGGCGTTGCTGGCGAGCTCGGGTGGGGCGGTCAGCTCGGGATGGGGATGGCTCAACTCAGTCCTGACTTCTCAAGGCCCTCTCGCACCTGGGCGAGCTGGCCGGTCGTGGCTTGGATCAGGGGTAGCCGCACCGTGGCCGTGGCGATCACGCCTCGATCGTGAAGCGCGGCCTTGACCGTGATCGCGCCCTGGGTGACGTGCATGACCGCGTTGACCGCGGGGATCAGCTGGCGGTGGATCTCGATCGCGCGCGGGAGGTTGCCCCCCACGACGGCGGCGACCATCTCGCCGTACTGTCTGCCGGCCAGGTGCCCGACGACGCTGATGACGCCCACGGCGCCCTGGGTGAGGTGCGCGAGGTTGAGGGCGTCGTCGCCGGAGTACCACTGAAGGTCGGTCTGTGACATGACCTCGCTGGCCGCAAACAGGTCGCCCTTGGCGTCCTTGACCGCGACGATCCGGGGGTGGTCAGCCATCCGCAGCAAGGTCTGGGTCTGAATCGCCGTGCCCGTTCGGCCCGGGATGTCGTACACGATCACTGGCAGCCCGGTTGCGTCGGCAACGGTCGTGAAGTGCGCCAGGACCCCTTCCTGGGGTGGCTTGTTGTAGTACGGCGTCACCACCAGCAGGCCATGGGCGCCGGCCTTTTCGGCAGACCGGGCGAGCTCGATGCAGTGAGCGGTGTTGTTGCTCCCGGCTCCGGCGACGACGTGTGCGCGGTGCCCGACGGCTTCGACGACAACACGGACGAGGTCGATCTTCTCGGCGTCGGATGTGGTTGGCGACTCCCCTGTCGTGCCGTTGACGACCAGTCCGTCGTGCCCGTTGTCCACCAGGTGGGAGGCCAGCTTCTGGGCGCCATCCAGATCAAGAGACCCATCAAGGTTCATCGGGCTGACCATTGCCGTGAGGACGCTGCCAAAGATGGGGGCACGAGACATGGGGCCCACGATATCGCCCCGACCCCCGAGGCTCCGAAACATCGGTACCGTGCGATTCGTGCCATTGCGCCTGACCGCATTTGTCGCCTGTCGAGTGTTACGTTTTCATCGTGCGCCAGTATCTGGACCTTCTCAGCAACGTCCTGGAGAACGGGACCTCCAAGGGCGACCGCACGGGCACCGGCACTCTGAGCCTTTTCGGCCAGCAGATGCGCTTCGACCTGTCGCAGGGGTTCCCGGCGCTGACGACCAAGAAGCTGCACATGAAGTCTGTCGTCGGCGAGCTCATCTGGTTCCTGCGCGGCGACACCAACGTCCGGTGGCTGCAGGAGCGGGGAATCAAGATCTGGGACGAATGGGCGGACGAGCATGGCGAGCTCGGGCCCGTCTACGGCCACCAGTGGCGTTCCTGGCCCACTCCGGACGGACGCTCGGTGGACCAGATCGCGGCCGTGGTCGAGTCGATCCGCACAAACCCTGACTCGCGCCGGCACATTGTCAGCGCCTGGAACGTCGCCGACATCGACACCATGGCCCTGCCTCCGTGCCACACGATGTTCCAGTTCTACGTCGCCGACGGCCGGCTCTCCTGCCAGCTCTACCAGCGCTCGGCCGACATCTTCCTCGGCGTGCCGTTCAACATCGCCTCGTATGCGTTGTTGA
>JBDTOA010000053.1:0-10661 GCA_039933475.1 Dermatophilaceae bacterium | reverse complement strand
CGAACTTCCTTTCAGGCGAGCGGTGGGTCTTCGTACACTTAACCCTTCGGTGTGATCCATGTCACAGATTGGTAGTTTCCCAAGAATTCTGCAAGCAGTCCGCCGACATGCCCCGATTTGCCGGTCTGGGCGGCCGGGTCCACTACCCGCGCCAGCAGATTCGGCAGCAATTGCCCTCCCTGCGCGAACTTGCTTTCTAGCTCGTCGGTACTCCGACTGGGCCAGGCCGCCAACAAGTAATCTTGGTGTTCGGCTCGACCGAAGCGGGCACGACAATTCCATCGACGGCTACCGGGCGATGTTCGTATCCGTGACCGCCTGGCCGGGCCAGCGTTCTTGATCGAACCGACCGTGGCGGACCCACGATCCGGCCCGAGTGGACGTGGCGAACGTGTCGACGGGCGAGGTAGGCGCCGACGTGCCCGCGACCCAGTTCCTAAGCCGGGCCCTGCTTCCCGCCGCAAACAATGCCCATCGGCAGGTCCGCGAAGAAACCTCAACTCGGCAGGTGGGTGAAACAGTTGACGCTCTGATCGGGCCTCGCCCTAAGCGCTTCGTCGGCTGTAGGCAGCATTCCCCGACAACGCGCTATCTGGGCCCGAATGACGTTTCTTGTCGCGGTTGTGTCACGGACAAACAGTCTCGCGTCCGCCGCCAGCTCACTGTCGTCGGCACGAGAGGGAGTCCCATTAGCGGAACGGGTTGCAGCACCAATCACACGTGACCCCCGCTGAGCTGTCAGGTGAGGGGAACCGGTGCAGCGCGAGGGTGCTCGGTGACGCGAACGTCGCACAACCGGCACCGTAAAACTGTGGACTGCATCATCGCACGGTCAACCCGCTGACAGGGTGTCTCACCACTCACTCACCACGACGTCGCCGCCGACGAATACGCCGACCTCACGAACTGAATACCGCCTCCAACACGAAAGAATAACGCTACCAACGACTTTCAACACATAATAGGTATTCCCAACTCTTTACCAAATAGCGGCACGCATGCTACCAATGTTGGTAGGTCGGGCCGCCTTTCGGGCGGCCCGGAAACGTATCTACCGGTGATTGTTGGTTGGTGTTGGAAATGCATGGTGGGTTAAAGGTCTATCGCGGTTCGCCGGCTGCTGCGCGCAGCTATGTCGAGGCCGATCGTGGCCGGGCTGATGACTACTACCTGGGCGAGGGCACTGGCGTTGCGCAGCGTTACCTCGCCTCGCCAGAGGCGGGGGTGCGTCATGGGGGGGCGTTGACCGGCGACGCCTACGAGGGGTGGGTGGCTGGGTATGACCCCGAGACGGGTACTGCGAAAGGACGACTGCGCACCGACGGTCAGGCGGTGCGATTCGTGGAGGTGGCGGTCAACGGACCAAAGTCGTGGTCGTTGGCTGCGGCCCTTCACCCCGAGATCGCCGCGGCCTACGACGGCGCCCAAGACAGGGCCGCCCAGCAGATCATCGGCTGGCTGGCCGAGCACGCGACCACCAGGGTCGGACCGCGTGGCCGTCAGGTCCAGGTGCCAGTGCAACAGATCGAGGCCGCGGTGGTGCGGCACTACACGTCGCGGGCCGGTGACCCCCACCGCCATCTGCACCTGCAGATCAACGCCCGGGTCTTCGCCGAGAACACATGGCGGGGCCTGCATACGGTGGGGGTGCGTGACAGCTTGGGTGCGATCAACGGCATCGGCCACGCCGCGGTGATGTGCGACCCGGACTTCCGGGCAGCCCTTGCCGGCCGCGGGTTCACCCTGGACACGGCCAGTGGTGAGATTGTCGAGCTGGCGGGGTTTGTCGGGCCGTTTAGTGCCCGGGCCGCGCAGATAGGGCGCAACGTGGACCGCTTCGAGGCGGACTGGCGTTCCGCGCACCCGGGGGCCGAACCCGGCCCGCGGTTGCGGCGCTCCTGGGACGCCCGGGCGTGGGCTCAGGACCGGCCAGACAAGGTCGTCCCCACCGGCGGCGCCGACCTGGCCCGCCGCTGGGTCCAGGAACTGGAAGGGCTCGGCTACCACGACCCAGACCCCTCACCGATCCCAGCTGCGCGGCCGGTGCGGGTGGGTGCGTTGGATCGCGATGCCGCAGTCGAGGTCGTGCTGACCCGGTTGGGGGCGGCGCGCTCGGGGTGGAATGGCGCCGATGTCCGCGGGCAGGTCGAACAGCTGATAGCCGGCAGCGGAATCATCACCGGCGCGCCGGCACGGTTGGAACTGGCCGAAGACCTCACCGCCCGCGCCCTGGACCGGTGTGTGCCGCTGCTGGGCCGGACTGGTGTTCCCGAGCACATCAGGGCGCTGACATCCCAGCCTGTTCTGGACGTCGAGGCCGACCTGACCGCCCGGTTCATCAGCCGCGCCGCAGCTGGCGGTCGCACCCTGGGGACCGTCGTCTCGCCCGCCCACCCGGGCGAGGGCCTGGCCGGCATGGGTTTGGGCTGGGACGGCTTGGATGCGGGCCAGCGGCAGGTCGTCGCCGCGATGACCGGCGAGGACCGGCTGCTGGTCGTGGAGGGTGCGGCCGGCGCGGGTAAGACCACCACCCTGGCGGCCACCCGAACCGCCTTGGCCCACCAAGGGCGGCGGTTGGTCGTGGTGACCCCGACGCTCAAGGCCGCCACCATCGCCGCCCGGCAGGTGGGTGCGCCGGCGTTCTCCGCGGCGTGGTTGGCCCACCAACACGGCTACCGGTGGAACAGCGACGGGCGCTGGACCCGGCTGCGGGTCGGGGACCTCGACCCGCACGCCGGGCACACCTACACCGGCCCACAGCCTGCCGCGGTACTGACCAGCGGGGACCTGCTGCTGGTCGACGAAGCGGGGATGCTCGACCAGGACGCCGCCCGGGCCCTGATGGTGATCGCCGACACCCACCACGTGCGGGTTGCGCTGGTCGGGGACCGCCACCAGCTGCCCGCGGTCGGGCGCGGCGGGGTCCTGGACCTGGCCGCCCGCTGGGCTGACCCAAGCTCGTGCTTGACCCTGGAGGGGGTGCACCGGTTCGGCGACCCGGCCTACGCCCAGCTCAGCCTGTCCATGCGCACCGGCGCACCCGACAGCCCCGGGGTGGTGTTCGACGAGTTGGCCGCCCGAGGCCAGATCCGCATCTACCCCACCGAGGCAGAGCGCACCCAGGCCCTGGCGGTGATCGGCGCGGCCGCCCTCGTGACCCGGATGACGACCGCCGGAAGGAACATGTCTGCGGAAGGGATTGGGGTGCTGCTGGTTGCCGACACCCGCGAGCAAGTGGCCGAGCTCAACGCCTCCATCCGCGAGCAGCTCGTCGCCGGCGGACACCTCGACGACACAAAGGTGGTCACGACCTGGGCAGGGGAACGGATCGGGGTCGGCGACCAGATCGCGACCCGGCGCAACGACCGCGACGCCGACGTCGCCAACCGCGACACCTGGACCGTGACCGGGATCGGCGCGAACGGTGGCCTGGTTGTTGCCGGGAGCCGAGGCGAACGGGTTCTGCCCGCCAACTACGTGCGCGACCACGTCGAGCTCGCCTACGCCAGCACCGTCTATGGCGCCCAGGGAGCCACCACCGGCGCCGCACACCTGCTGGTGGGTGAACATACCGGCGCCGCAGCGGCCTATGTCGCGATGAGCCGAGGCCGGGACCACAACACCGCCCACCTGGTCGCCGACACCCCGCAGGAGGCCCGGAACCAGTGGATCGAGGTCTTCACCAGGGACCGCGCCGACCTCGGACCGGCCCACGCCGCCCGGCTCGCAGACCAGGAAGCCGCCCAGTACGCCACCCAAAGGCCCCAAGCCGAGGCCCTGTCCGACCTTCGGGACGCCTGGACCCACGAACACGACCTGGCCCAGGACCTCACGGCCGCCCGAGGCGAACGCGACCAGCTCACCCAGGTCGTCCCCCTACGCGCCCAACACGACGCCCAAGTCGACGCCGCGCGTGCGACCTACGAGCAGGCCCGCGCCCACGCCACCCAGGCGGGAGAGCACGCAGACCAGCTGGAAGCCCTCGTCGACAACCACACCCTCCAGCTTGCTTCCCAGCTGCACCAGGAATGGGACACCGACCGCCCCGCAGCTCGTTCGGCCGCCCAGACCGTCCACGCAGGAGCCGGCCGGATCGGACAACACCGCCGCGCGCTCCGACACGCCAGCGAACACCTCCACGCGTGGGCCCACCAGTGGCGCCCGATCGTGGCATCCCTGCCGACCGACACCGACCAGCTCGCGGTCCTCGCCGGCGGCTACAACGACCCCAACCTCGCCCAGACCATCACCGCCTACGCCCGGACCCTCGCCGAAACTGCCCACCCCGACCACACACCCGCGGAAGCCGCGGCCCAGGCCGCACGCCAAACCGCCGAGGAAGCCCTGAACGCCTACAGCAAGACTCGCACCCACTACCCCGCCGAACTCGCCGCCCACGGCAACCTCGCCTACCTGCCCGATCCCGCCGGGCACCTAGCGGGGACCGAACTTGACGTCGCCGACCTCACCGACCAGCTACAAGCCGCCCAGACTCGGGTCCACGCGGCGCTGGCCGAACCCGCGATCCGTTCGCTACCCCAAGAGCGCATCGAGACTGAACGCGAACGCTGGGCAACCGACCGGCAGGAACACGCTCAGGAAGAGCACAGGGCCAGTGCCGCGCCTGTCATCGCCTCCTCCCAGGCAAGCGGGCGCCAGCACGAACGATCCGCAGAGCACTACTCACCCAACCCCAGCCGCGGGATCAGCTTCTAACAGCAGGCCACCTCTGCGTACGGACGAGACCAGTGCTCGGCGACGACCCAGTGGCCGGGTCACTACTGCAGGCAGCCGCAAGCCATTGGAGGGCAATGGGGATGACCTGCGACCTGTTTCGTGCACCGACCATGGCGAACGTGTCTTGGGCGAACTTTGGCCCAGGTGATGCCCGCCAACAGATGTGGACGACCCGGACATCCGGCAAATCCATTTGTTGACCCCAAAGGCCTCCACGCTCCCCGGTGCCGGTGCCGTCTGAAGGTTCTTGGTACCTCCCAACCTCCGCAAGTGCTCATGGTCAGGTCGGGTCCCCCCCGGCTGCTCCCGGCAACCGATCGCGACGAAGGCCCCGAGCACCACTTGGGATTGCGAAAGCCCGTCACTGGGCCGGATGCTTCACCCGTGCGATGTGCTCAGACGTCGTCGACCTCGGGGCTGGTTGATGGCCTGGGCCGGCATCTCGACTGAGAGAGCCGTCGACAAGGGGGTTCCAGCAAGAAATCTTTCACAAGTGGGGGTACGCGCGTTGACCTGCGCAAATGCTCGCGAACTCGCTACGTACCCCCCAGATTGACGCCCCAGGGGGAACGAATCAGGGTACGTCTGTTCGCGAGACTTCTGCCGTGTCCGACATGGTCCGACGAAGGAGCCCACGATGACCCAACAGAGTCACCCCAACGACCGGCCGCCCGCAGGCGACCACCTGCTGACCATCAGCGAGGTCGCCGACATCGTCCGCGTGCCCGTCGCCACCCTGCGCTACTGGCGCCACCTCGGCACCGGTCCGCACAGCTTCCGCGTCGGCCGCGGCGTGCGCTACTGGCACAACGAGGTCACCACATGGTTGCAAAGCCAAAGCGACGGCCCAACCGCCGCATGAGTCTTGGTCAATTCAGCGGATCGGGAGAACTCGAGACGTGGCAACGTCACCACCGGGACGTAGCCTGCTTTGGAAGCAAACAGTAAGGCGCGGGACGACGTCATGAAGCTCCGGCGATGTAGTAGAAGCCGAGGCTCTTGGAGACCATGGAGCAGCGCCAGAGGCTGCACGAGAGGAACAGGAGAGTCAAGGTCATGGCAAGCATTGAGCATCGGCAGATCCGTGGCCAGGAGCGCTTCCTCGTCCGCTACAGGGACCCGAGCGGGAAGCAGAAGGCGCGGACCTTCGTCTCGGAAAAGGCGGCGGTCGACTATGAAGCCGAGGTCCGGACCGACATACGCCGTGGTGCATACCTAGATCCGGCGGCTGGCCAAATGAAGGTGGCACCGTGGTCGCAGAAGTGGATTGCGGCCCAGGGGCACTTGAAGCCTTCGACACGCACCCGGTACAAGGGTCTGCTCAAAGTCCAGATCCTGCCGAGGTGGGGCGGCTGTAGCCTGCAGGACGTCGACTTCCTCGAAGTCCAGGGATGGGTCTCCGACCTGACCAGCTCGGGGCTGTCGGGGTCGACGGTTCGACAAGCTCACCGGGTGTTCTCGTTGCTGATGGAGACGGCCGTCCGGAGCAAGCGGCTGTCCTCGAACCCTGCCATCGGTGTGAAGCTCCCGAGGGCCGGGAAGCCGGAGAAGACGTTCCTCACCCATGAGCAGGTCACCGCTCTGGCAGACGCGGCCGGTGAGCGGCGGACCGTGATTCTCGTGCTTTCCTACTGCGGGCTTCGCTGGGGTGAGATGGCGGCTCTCCGGGTCGGACGAGTCGACACCATGCGCCGGCGGTTCGACATCGCGGAGTCGGTGACCGAGGACGTCGGGAGGTTGGTCTGGGGGGACCCGAAGAACCACCAACGCAGGTCGGTGCCGATCCCCAAGTTCCTGGTCGATGAGCTGGACGTTCTCAAAGCCGGGAAGGGGCCGAATGAGCTGCTCTTTACCGGGGACCGAGGCGGAGTTCTGCGGAACGGGAACTTCCGCAGGGACGTCTTTGACCACGCAGCGAAAGCGGCGGGTCTTGACGGGCTCACGCCGCACGAGCTGAGGCATACGGCGGCTTCACTGGCGGTCAGCGCTGGAGCCAACGTGAAGGCAGTCCAAAGGATGTTGGGCCACGCTTCAGCAGCCATGACTCTGGACGTCTACGCGGGCCTGTTCGATGACGACCTGGACGGTCTCGCGGACCGCATGGACGAGGCTTATGTGTACTCGATGTGTACTGAGGCCAAAGATGACGCAAAAACCGAGAAAGCGAATGTGACTCAATTCCGTGCTGTCTCAACGGAATTGGCTTAGTGGGGCAGCAGGGGCTTGAACCCTGGACCGACGGATTATGAGTCCGTTGCTCTAACCAGCTGAGCTACTGCCCCGTGTGCACGGCGTACGGCGTCGTGCGAACGGTGAGCCTATCGCGGCGGTGCGGGTCGGATTGTCGGTGCGGGTGTCAGAGGCCAGTTTCGCGTTTTCTGGTGCTCGTGTGACGAATGGGGCACAATGATCTTGGCTCCCGTCGATTGGCGGTCGCCGCATGGCAGAGCCGGTCCGCGTGTCGAGGTCGTTGGGGAAGACGTCCCTCGCACACAGGAGGTCCGGGTGTCTGTTGCAATGCCGCGTGTCATGACGCGCGGGGTGGTGTTCGTTCACTCCACCCCGGCTGCGTTGTGCCCTCACATCATCTGGGCTCTCGAGTCGGTCCTCGGTCAGCCGGTCACTGTCGCGTGGACCCGCCAGCCGCTCGGCCCCAAGCTTGTGCGCGCCGAGCTGTCCTGGTCCGGCGAGGCCGGCGCCGGCGCCAAGATCGCGAGCGTGCTCCGGGGCTGGGAAGGTCTTCGCTATGAGGTGACGGAGGAGCCAAGCCCCGGCAGCGACGGCTCGCGCTGGTCACACACCCCGAGCCTGGGGATCCACCACACCTGGACATCTGCCGGTGGCGACGCCGTGGTCAACGAGGATCGGCTCCGTGCCGCGATCTCGGTGAGCAACGGCGACCCCGGAGTTCTCGCGCAGGAGCTCGACCTCCTGCTGGGTCGGGCCTGGGACAACGAGCTCGAACCCTTCCGGTATGCCGGTGACGGAGACTCCGTGCGCTGGTTGCACAAGGTGAGCTGAGGGTTTGGGCCGCTGAGCTGTTTCCACCACTGATCCAAGCCCCGATCTCGCTCTGATCTACAGGGGGATGTTTCCGTGGCTGCCGCGAATCTGGGGTGCCGCGGCGACTGCCCTGGCGATGGCCCCTCGGGTCGCAGTCGGCTCGATGATCTCGTCGACCACGCCGATCTCGACAGCCCGCGGGAGGCCGCCAGAGAGAGCCTCGTGCTCGACCGCCAGCTCGTTCTCGACCTGAGTACGATCCTCTTCGGGGACCTCGGCCAGACGTCGACGATGCAAGATGCGCACCGCGGCGACCGCGCCCATCACGGCAACGGTGGCCGTCGGCCATGCGAATACCCTTGTCGCACCTAGGCATCGGGCGTTCATGGCGATATACGCACCGCCATACGACTTGCGGGTGACGAGGGTGACACGGGGGACAGTTGCCTCGGCGAACGCGTGCAGCAGCTTGGCTCCGCGCCTCACCACACCGTCCCACTCCTGACCCACCCCGGGCAGGTAGCCGGGCACATCGACCAGGACGATGAGCGGGACGCCGAACGCGTCACACATCCGCACGAAGCGTGCGGCTTTCTCGGCCGAGGCCGAGTCCAGGCACCCCCCAAGTCGCATCGGGTTGTTGGCCACCACACCGACGGTACGTCCACCGAAACGGCCCAGAGCGGTCACGATGTTGGGAGCCCACTTGGGGTGCAGCTCAACGTTGTTCGAGGCATCGTCGAGGACGTTGGTGATCAGGGGGTGCACGTCGTACGCCCGTCTGGCCGACTCGGGGAACGTCTCGGCAAGGTCGCGCTCCTGGACCGAGGAGACCTCGAGCGTGCCCTGGTCACCGAGCAGGGAGCAGAGCTGTTGACCGCGTTCGTAGGCCGCCTCAGTGGTATCGGTTACGACGTGAACGACGCCGGATCGACGGCCGTGTGGTTCAGGGCCGCCGAGGCGCAGTGCGTCGACGTTCTCGCCGGTGACCGAGCGCACGACGTCCGGGCCGGTCACGAAGATGCGCCCATCAGGGCCAAGGATGACGATGTCGGTCAGCGCCGGACCGTATGCCGCGCCACCAGCTGCCGGTCCGATCACGATGGAGATCTGGGGGATCTTGCCGGACGCGCGGGTCATGATGGCGAACACCTCGCCGACAGCGTGGAGCGAGACGACCCCTTCGGCCAGCCGGGCACCCCCCGAGTGCCAGATCCCGACCACGGGCACGTGGTCGTCCAGCGCTCGTTGATAGGCCACGAGGATCGCTTCGCAGCCGTCCTTGCCCATCGCGCCACCCTGGATTGTGGCGTCGGAGGCGAACGCCACGACGGGAGTGTCGCGCACCTTGCCTGTCGCGCAGAGAACCCCGCTTGCGTCGTCTGCAGTGATCAGCTCGAGCGTGCCGGGATCGAAGAACTCCTCGAGGCGTTTGCGAGGGTTCCGCGGGTCGTTCTCCCGGTCGATCTTGGGCTTCGTTGCGGCCACTGCCTCTTCGGCCGCGGGACTGGGCATGCGCGCAGTCACTAGATGCTTCGAATCGCCAACGCCACGTTGTGGCCACCGAAGCCGAAGGAGTTGTTGAGGGCCGCGATGTCGCCTTCGGGCAGCTTGCGATGCTCACCATGAACAACGTCAAGGGAGATCGCGGGGTCGAAGTCGTCGAGGTTGATCGTCGCCGGGGCCAGGCGGTGGTAGATCGCGAGGATGCTGAAGATCGTCTCCAGGGCTCCTGCCGCGCCCAGAAGGTGCCCGGTCATCGACTTGGTCGCGCTGACGGGCATGTGGTCGGCCTCGTCGCCGAACGCCAGCCGGATGGCGTTGGACTCGGCGATGTCACCCACCGGTGTTGAGGTCGCGTGGGCATTGATGTGGATGATGTCCTTCGCCGAGAGTCCGGCGCTTTCCACGGCCTCGCGCATGGCCCGGGAGGCCCCGGCTCCTACGGGGTCTGGCGCCGCGATGTGGTGGGCATCCGATGACATGCCAAGTCCGCCCACCTCCGCGTAGATCCGTGCGCCGCGGGCTCTTGCGTGCTCCTCGGACTCCAGCACGACCACTGCCGCGCCTTCGCCCAGGACGAACCCGTCGCGCCCTGTGTCGTAGGGCCGGGAGGCTCCTTCAGGGTCGTCATTGCGGGTCGAGAGAGCCTGCATAGCAGTGAACCCGGCAATCGGCATGGGGTGCATCGCAGCCTCGGTGCCCCCGGCAACGACGATATCCGCGCGTCCGCTTCTGATCATCTGCATGGCCAGGCCGATGGCTTCCGCCCCGGACGCACAGGCGCTCACAGGGGTGTGCGTCCCGGCGCGGGCGCCGAGCTCCAGGGACACCGCGGCGGCGGGGCCGTTGGGCATCAGCATGGGAACGGCCAGGGGAAAGACGCGACGAACGCCCTTCTCCTTGAGGGTGTCCCACTGGTCGAGGAGAGTGTTGACCCCGCCGATGCCGGAGCCCATCACGACGCCGAGTCGCTCAGGGTCGACCACCGGTGTGCCCGCGTCGATCCAGGCTTCGCGGGCTGCGACAAGTCCGTACTGGCCGGCCGGGTCGAGCCGCCGGGCCTCGACTCGGGCGAGGATGTCCAGGGGGGACACCTTGATCGTGGCTGCGATCTTCACCGGGAGCTCGTAGGTCTCCACCCAGTCGAACGGCATGAGACGCACGCCTGACTCGCCGGCCAGGACCGCTTCCCAGGTCTCTGGGACGGTGCCCCCGACGGGGGTGGTCGCACCCAGACCGGTCACGACGATGCGCTTCTCGCGATTCGAGGTCATTCGGGTCTGCTCCTTGTTGTCAGTGGGCCCGGGCGAACACACGGGATCCGGCGTGCACGGCGCTAGGTGATGTGGTGATCGCCGCGTGAGGGGTGAGGCGTTGGGGTGAGGCGTTGGGGTGAGCCGTGGTGCGTGGGCGGAGTA
>JBDTOA010000052.1:0-10767 GCA_039933475.1 Dermatophilaceae bacterium | reverse complement strand
AAGCTCATGATTGACAGCGTTGCCAGCATCCACCCAAGTCTGTTCTTCATCGCCCGCCGCTCTCTCTCGACCGGAGGCCGCGGGCTCACCCAGGGACTTGGGGAAACCTTGACCAATCCGGGCCAATCTCTTGACCGATCCGTTAAAGATTTCGGCGGAGTGTGACGCAGCACAGGGACCTAGGTCCCTATTCGAATGACAAAACTGTCATCTGAGGTCGATCAATGCCGAAATAGGCCGACTTGACCCCCCACCGGAAATCTTCAAAAGAATCCTTGCCAACCCTGTCGGCGGGCGTTAGCGTTGATCAACCGAATGGTTGAGTACATGGGAAGGATGTCGTGGTTGCTGATCCGCTTTCGCGGGTGTTCTCGGCACTGGCTGACCCCACCCGACGCGACATCGTGGCCAGGCTCGCGGCCGGCGATGCCACCGTGAGCGAGCTCGCCGAGCCGTATGACGTAACCCTCCAGGCCGTCTCCAAGCACCTAAGGGTGCTGGGGGAGGCGGGGCTCGTGAGCCGCAGCCGCGAAGCCCAGCGCCGCCCCGTGCACCTCGAGGCGGAGGTCTTCGACCTGATGACCAAGTGGATCGAGCGCTACCGCAGCGAGGCCGAGGAACGCTACCGCCGCCTGGACGACGTACTTCGCTCGATGCCCGACGACGTCGAGCCCGTCCCACCCAAGAGACACCGACCACCCCCAACAGGAGTATCGACATGACCAGCACCACCGCCAGCACCCACGAGACCGACATCACGGTCGACCCGAAGGTCCCGCTCGTTCGGATCACCAGAGAGTTCGACGCCCCGCCGGAGAAGGTGTTCAGGGCCCACACCGACCCTGAGCTCGTCGCCCAGTGGCTCGGGCCGCGGCGGCACGAGACCCGCATCGAGCGCTTTGACTGTCACACCGGAGGGTCGTACCGATACGTGATGTCCAGTGATGGCAACGAGTTCGGCTTCCATGGCAGCTTTCACGAGGTACGTCCGTCGGAGCTCATCGTCCAGACCTTCACCTTCGAAGGGCAGCCCGACGGCGTCGCGTTGGAGCGAATGGTCTTCGAGGATCTCGGCGACGGCCGAACCCGCCTGACTGCAACGTCGCTCGTCGACTCTTTCGAGGACCGCGACGCCTTCGTGGCAAGCGGGATGGAGGAAGGCGTCCGTGAGGGTTACGAACAGCTGGACGAGCTGCTAGCTCGCTGACTCGCCGCGGCGATCGAGGCGAGTGGCCGCCGCATTCATCTTCGGCGCCTGCGTGATCGCTAAGGTCAGAGGCGTGCGCCTTCACCGCCCAGCGCTGTCCGTTCTGGCCACGGCATTCCTTGTCGCTGCCTGGACTGCGTGGTGGGCCTGGCGGGCGTGGCCAGTGTCCGGTCTGTCGTGGCACTTCTTCGCGGACGGAAGCAGGCTCCTGCTTCACGGCTCCGGACTCAACCTCTATGCCGAACATCCAGAGCTGCAGACCGGCCCGCTGTCACTGGCCCTGGCCGCCCTTCTTGGCCCACTGTCGCCGAGCATCGCCAAAAGTGTTGCGCTTGTTGGCATGACGGCGGCGGGTCCCTTGCTCATCGTCGCTCTTCGGCCCCTGGTTCCTGGCGCTCACAGACACCGGCGAATGTTCATTGCGGCAATGGTCATGGCGCCCGCCTGGACGGTCCTGTCAGTCCGGTGGGGGCACCTCGACGATGTGCTCGCCATGGCTTTTGCCATCCTGGCGCTGCGCGCAGTCTGCGCGGAGCGCCCCGTTCTGGCGGGCGCAGCCCTTGGTGCGGCCATCGCCGCAAAGCCATGGGCGGTGGGGTTCCTGCCCCTGTTGCTTGTCCTGCCCTGGGGCAGGCTGCGTGCGGCCCTAACTGCGGCGGCAGGCACAGCGGTGGCCTGGGCCCCTTTCGTCCTGGCCAACCACGGCACGCTCGGCGCGCTGCACCCGCCCGTCGGTCTGTCGCCAGCCTCCGGGCTGCACGCACTGGGCGCGCGCGGCACGCTGGTACCGGCCTGGGGCCGAGCAGTCGAGCTCGTGCTCTCGCCTGCGGTGGCGCTTGCCGTTGCCATCGCAAGGCGCTGGCCGGGTGTGCTGCTCGTCTCCGTTGCCGTTCGGCTGGCCCTGGACCCCAAGGACAACGCCTACTACATCGGCAGCGCGGCGCTGGCCGCAGTGGTCTTCGACCTGGTTGCCACCAGATGGACGATCCCCTGGACCACCTTGGGCACCGTCCTGATCCTCTGGCAGCCCTTCGTCATGGACTTTCCTCACCGGCTGACGACGACGACCGGCCTGACCCACTGGTGGTTCGCCAACGAGGGGACGGTCGGAGCGGTGCACCTGGTCTGGTCGGTTCTCATCGTCGCCCTGGTATTCGCAGTGCCCCCGCCACCTGGTCGTGGAGCCTCCTCGCGGCTCAGCCCCGCGTGAACTTGAGGTGGGTGACGCCGGGAGCCGCCACGGTCCTGACATGGACGAGCCGGGGGTTGCCGACCCCCAGACCATCGAAGAGGCGTTCCCCCTCGCCGAGGAACGCTGGGACCAGGTTGATCTCCATCTCGTCGACCAGGTCGGCCTCGAGGTACTGCCGTGCGCACTGCGCGCCACCGGCGAGTGAGACGTCATTTCCCACCGCGGCAGCCCTGGCCTGATCCAGTGCCGACCTGATGCCACCCGTGACGAAGGTGAACGTCGTACCGCCTTCGCACACAAGCGGCTCGCGCGCATGGTGGGTCAGCACGAAAACGGGGTGACGATAGGGCGGGTTGTCGCCCCACCAGCCGTTCCACGGGTCATCCCCCCATGGTCCGGTGCCTCCGCCGAACATGTTGCGCCCCATCACGGTTGCGCCGATGTTGGCCATCGAAGCCTCGATCACCCGGGAGCTCTCGTTGACCTCGCCACCCTCGAGCCCCTGAGGCGCGCGCCACGCCGCCAGGGGGAAGACCCAGTCGTGCAGCCGCATCCCGCCGACGCCCAGGGGGTTGCCGACGTCCTGCGCCGGTCCCGCGACAAAGCCGTCCAGAGACATTGCGATCCACAGCCGCAGCTTGCTCATCGCCTAGTCCTTTCGTCTCGTGATCCTCACAGTGTTGACCATTTGTTGACCATTCGACTGACCGGCCGCCACGTTCGCGCCTAGCATCCTTTTCGGTAAGAAGACGACAGATAACACGAATGCACGTCAAAAGGGGAACCACCTATGTTGTCCGACCACCTGGGTGAGCAGTCCGTATCCGTGCCGCGTGCCGAGGGCGAGGCGCTCCCCTCCAAGGGCTCGCGAAAGTGGATCGGAGCCGCCGTTGCCGTCGCGGTGGTGGCCGCCCTCGCGACTGGCGGCATGGCGCTCCTCAACGTCCTGGGCGGGGGCGGAGCCCAGCCCGAAGACGTGTTCCCGAACAGCGCCGTCGTCTTCGCCAAGCTGGACCTGAACCCCTCCGCCGGACAGAAGCTGGCCGCGTACCAGCTCGCCTCCAGGTTCCCCAAGGTCAAGAACAAGGTCACTTCCGAGGACACCTCGGTCAAGGAGTCCATCTTCGGCCCCATCTTCACCGGCAGCTCAAGCTGGGGCCTGGACTACACGCGAGATGTCGAGCCATGGCTTGGCGACCGGATCGGGATCGGCGTGTTCCCTGCCATGGACGCTGACAAGAAGCCCGTGGTCGCGGTCGCGGTTGCCTTCACTGATGAGGACGCGGCCAAGGCTGCGCTCGACAAGGCCATCTCGAAGCAGACCAGCGGCACCAGCAAGGTCCAGCAGGTTGGCTACGCCTTCGCTGACGGATTTGTGATCGTGTCCGACACCTCCGCCCATGCAGCCGACTTGGTCGCCGCAGGAAAGGTGAGCCCGCTGGCCCTGCCCACCTGGTCGACGTACGGCGAGGACGTCAAGTCGCTGGGGTCCGACCTGATCGGTGTCACCTGGGTCGACCTGGCAGCCGCGTACAAGCTCATGCCGAAAGACCAGCTGTTGAACGGTCCGCTTGGCCAGCTCAGTGCGACGCGTGACCCGATGAGCGCCACCGGCCGGTTCGTCATGGGTCTGCACGCGGACCCCTCATACCTCGAGCTGGCCGGCAAGGCCATTGACCTCAAGGGTGCCAGCGCGCTGACCAGCGCTGATGCAGCGAGCCAGGCTTTGCTGCTGGCTACCTTCCCCAGCGACGTGTTCGGTGCCGTGAGCGCGACAGGGGTCGGCAAGGCTGCCGGCAGCCTCTTCACCGGCCTCACCGCCAAGGGCGACCCGTTAGAGGTCAAGGCGATGCTGGGCCACTTTGGTATCGACTCCGCGCAGCAGGTCGAGACGCTGCTGGGCGCTGAGACCGGCATTGTGGTGGGTGGCACCGTCGACCACCCCGAGTATGCCGTTCGCACCCGGGGGAGCGACGCGGACGCCGCACTGGCTTTGGCCCAAAAGGTACTGGCCCAGGCCCCGGTCCCCGAGCTGACGGTCAGAAAGATCTCCGGCCCGGATGGCATCCTCGCCGGTGTGGGCCCTGAGCTGACCGCTGCGATCCTCGACCCCTCAGGCAGCAAGCTGGGCGGCAAGGAGGCGTTCAAGGTGGTTCTTCCGGATCTGGGCAAGGCCGGCTTCGCTGCGTACGTCAACCTGGCAAAGCTGACGCCTCTCCTGGCGAAGGACAACCCCACGGATGCTGAGTCACTCAAACCTCTCAGTGCCCTAGGGCTGACCGCCGCCGGCGGAGCTGAGCCCTCTTTCCGGCTCCGGATCTCTGTCAGGTAGCAACGCCCTCGAAGGACTCAGCCAGCCTGGGCCTTCAGCAAGGTCTGCGCGGCACGCCAGAAGGTCACGAGATCCTCGATGGTGCGCATCTGCTCACGACCGCGGATGGCCCCGAACGGCGCGTTCCAGAAGTCCGAGCTGTCGTGCGCAGTGCTGCTGACGTAGGCGTACGGGGTGGCATGAAAAGCGTCGCCGGGCGAGGCGCCATACGAGACGTCGTCAATCAGGATGGCCACGTCGAAGTGCTCCGGCCACAGGATCGGTGTCTCACGAGGTGCGATCACCCGCAGCGCAGCGTCAGCCCGCAGGTACCAGTCCTCCATCAGGAAAGCCGACGCGGCATCGAGCGAGACGTCGTCCGAAGCGCCCGCCCCGCTACCGTCCGGGTAGGCATCCGGTGGCGCGCCGAAGTCGACCCCGACCGCATCAGCCAGGTCCGCGAAAGTACCGGCTACCGGGACTCGCCTGCTCTCCTCGGCGACGAGGTCGGTGCCGTCAAGGCGAAGCGCCGGTCCGCCGGTGGTGGCAAATCCGCCCGGGGTCACCCGCAAGGTGAAGCGACCTCCGGCGCGTCTTTGCGGTCCGGCCATCAGACACTCGCCGATGCCATGCAGTCGCTGGCGGGTGGCGGCGTACGTCTCAGGGTCAGGCTCGGTTGACGTCGAGGCTGCCTCATCCATCTGGTCCTCCCGGGGTGCAATCGCCGATACCTGTGCGGGATACGTACCGGGACGCAATGTCCTGGTACACCGATTCTGCCGCCCAGGTGCCGAAAAGAGCCAGAGCTGTCGCGGCCCGTTCGGCCAACCCGATCAGATGGCGTTGGCGCGCTGGAGGTAGTTCAGCGACGCCCAGCCGAAGGGGATGGGAAGCCAGTAGGTGCACAGCCGGAACAGCAGGACGGACGAGACGGCGACGCTCGCCTCGAGGCCGACCGCGACCAGCCCCGCGGACAGGGCCGCCTCGACCCCGCCGAGTCCTCCGGGTGTCGGCACGGCCGAGCCGATGATCGCCCCGGCGAAGTAGACGACGGCCACTGCGGCAATGGAGGGCGTGGCACCAAAGGCGCGGGTCGCGCAGTTCAGCGCCGCCACGAAGGACAGGTCCAGCAGCAGTGCGCCGGCGAAGAGGGTGGCCACCTTGCGTGGATCCTGGAAGATCGCCACGACCCGGGGAACGACGCGCCGCACCACCGGCAGGAACCGGCCCATCACGAGCCTGCGACCAGCGGGCACGGCCAGGGCAACGAGGATCAGGGCCGCGGCGACGATCAGACCAATGACTGCTGCCAGCGGTGGGGTGAACGATGCCTGTTGCCCAGTGCCGGCCAGCACGCTCGAGAGCAGGATCAGCACGAAATAGCTTGAGAACTGGGCAAGCTGGGCCAGTCCGACGCTTCCCCCTGCTACTGCGGGCTCGACTCCGGCCTTCTGCAGGTAACGCATGTTGAGGGCGATGTTGCCGATGGCTGAGGGTGCGACCAGCCCGCTGAAGGCGACCGCCAGCTGGGTGAGATAGGTCCGCACGAACCTGAGCCGTGCGGTCACCGCCCCGGTGATCACCAGAGACGCCCCGGTGATCGACAGCGCGCTGAACCCGACCACGGCCAGAGCCCAGACCCATTCGGCGCGGGCCAGGACCTGCCCGATGTTCACCTGCGCAAGCTGGGTCAGGAGCACGTACGCCGCGATGCCGCCTCCCACTACGGTCACCAGGGTGCGGGGAGTCAGCCGGCGCAGCTCGACCTGCTCGACCGGCTCGCCTTCGGGGACGAGCTCGAGCACCTGCTCGCGGACCCGTCTCAGCAGTCCTTTTCGGGCTCGCAGCGCTGACCGGGTCGAGGAGTCCATCGCGACCGCCTGGATGAGAGGCAGGGCCTTGACGACCGCCTCGACGCCAAGGGATGAGACGCCACTGGCCACCGCCCGCTTGGAACCGACGAGCAGGGCCAAGGTCGTGAGCAGCTGGGCGACATCCAGACGCAGGGAGAGCTCTGCTGCGGCGATGTCCCCGGTGCCGGCCTCGCCGAGGGCGGCCCGTCCCTGCTCGTCAAGCAGAAGATGGTCGACGATCAGTCCACGGTGGGCGATCCGGGCTCGTTGCAGCTGCGCGAGAAGATGCCAGAAGGCGGCCAGGTCATCGTCGCTCAGGTCGGTAGCCGGAGTCGTGGTCAGTGCCACCCCGGCGGTTGGTCGGTAGGCCATGACCGCAGCGGAGGGGCCGACCTCAGCGACCGCAAGCAGGTCCGGGGCCGTGACGCCAGCCTTGGCCAGCGCCATGGACATCAGTGCGTGGTGCTCCACCGCGCCGCGTACCGTCAGTGAGGGGCCGCGGGTTGACGGTCCACGTAGTCGAACCCGGCGCAGGACTCGTCGGGCTATGGCGGTGCCGAAGGTCTCACGGTCCAGGACGCGAACATCCAGGGACCCCTCTGGCCCGGACCCGGCATACTGCCGTCCTCCGGATGGCCCAGGCTCGACCAGCTCGAGCCGGGTCAGGTCCAGCCCGCAGCCGATGAGGGCAGCGGCCACGGCCGCCCCGGCTGGACGGGTGGACGCTGCACCCAGTGCCAGCCGGGTCACCAGTCCCACGGCCCACCCGAGCAATGCGGTTGAGAAAAGGGCCAGGGCCGTGACCCCGCCTGAGAGGAACCCGGAGAGGATCGCCGATCCAACGACAAGGACGGCTGCCCTTCTCAGTATTGAGCGTCCACCGACCCCTGAGACGGTGAAGAACGCGACGCTTGCCACCAGCAGTCCGTCAAGGGGGGAGGTGCGTTCACCGTTGGCCAGCCCCTTGGTCAAGGCGGCAAGGACTCCGCCCAGGTGCCCGTCCAGCACCAGCCGCTGCAATGTCAGGGCCAGCAGCGCGCCCGCCCCCGCCGCCGCGATCGACTCGAGGAGCTGCCGCGTTCGCGCCCGCAGGACCAGGTCGACGCCCTGGAAGACGAGTACGACGAGCAGACCGATGCCGCCGGCCCACCCGAAGAGCCGTTGCAGGAGTCCGGGAAGAGCGCCGCTGGCTCCGATGAGGTCCTGCTCGAGCCCGCTGGCGGTGCCCACGGCCACATCGCCAAGGCTCACGGCGACAAAGAGCACCACGAGAGCGAAGACCAGGGCGAGAAGGTCTGTCGGGCGACGGACCCGCTGGCTTGGTGGAGGCTCGACGACCACGACGCCGTGAGTGTCCGGAGGTGCGGGCGGCGTCTTGGTCACGCCCTCATAATGCCGAACTGGTGATGGGTTGGGACACTTGGCGCGCTCAACGAACCTCGGCCGGTTGTCGCAAATCGCTCAAGGGTGTCAAATAGGACATGCGAATCGTCGGGTTGGTGATGGTGGTCTGGCTGGTCATCGGTGCCGTGGCGGCCGGTCAGAGGGAGTATTTCCGCTCATCGGCGCAGAGCTGTGCGGGAGTCGCGACAATCGCCGTGACCATCGTCGCCGGGCCGCTGAACTACATGGGGGTCAACCCCAAGGTCAGGTGTCAGCTGCCGCAGCCGTCAAGCTGAGCCGAAGCGGATCGCAGGCAGGGGCAAGCTAGCCCTGTCGAAGACCGAGGGTGTTGCCGTCAGGGTCGTGGAACCATGCCGCGTGAGCCGGACCGAGCTGGGCGATCCTGGCCGGAGGTCTGACCACCCCAACGCAGGCCTCCGTGCGACGGAGCATCGGCTGATCGGCTGACCCTGGCAGCGATCGGCTGCGGCGCAGGCCATCACCTGCCATTATCGCCGAGCATGATAGGCGAGGAGTTTGGCGGCGTCCTGGCCCGCGCCCAAAGTGGCGACGAGGCCGCCTTTGCCTGCCTGTGGCTCGACGTCAACCCCGCGCTGGTGCGGTACCTCAGGGTTTTCTCGGGCGAGGTGGACGAGGACGTCGCTGCTGAGACCTGGGTCACCGTCGTGCGTGGGCTGGCCCGCTTCCGCGGGGATGAGATGGCCTGGCGCGGCTGGGTCTTCACCACAGCCAGGCGCCGTGCCGTCGACGAGGGTCGCAAGCGGGCCCGACGGCGAACAGCCGTCGCCAGCGAGCCAGGCGACCCGGCCGGCGCCTTCGCACCTGACCCGGCCCAGTCCGTGCTCGAAGATCTGGACACCGAGGCTGCACTGGCGCTTGTGTCCAGGCTTGCACCGTTGCAGGCCGAGGTCATCGTCCTGCGGGTGATCGCCGGCATGGACGTGGAGTCCGTGGCGCGGCTGGTCGGCCGACGTCCCGGAGCCGTTCGGGTCGCCGCCCACCGGGGGCTTAGGCGGCTGGCGCAGATCATGGCCACAGAGGGTGTAACGCTATGAGGCTCTCGGACGCTTCGGAGGGTGACATGGCTAACTTCTTGAGCTCTCATCCAGGTGACCGTCTGCATCAGGGGGACGGTCAGCTGGAGGCCATGCTGTCCGGGCAACCTCTGCCGGAGAGTGCTAGCCCAGAGAATGCCAGCACAGAGCTGCGAGGAGTCGGAGAGCTCCTTGCGACCCTTCGAGCGGCGCCGATGGACCGAGTTGAGTCCGCCGGTCAGGCCCGCGCGCTGGATGCCTTCCGCACGACGTTTGCCGGCTTCAACCCGACCAGAGTGCCACCGAGGAGACCGACGATGATCAGCAAGCTACGTGGTGCCAAGCTCGGGGCGGCACTTGTTGTCGGAGCCGTCGGCTTCGGCTCGGCCGGCGCCGCGGCATACGCGGGCGTCCTGCCCGCCGGGTTGCAGCGCATAGCGCATGACACGATCAGCGCACCAGCTCCTGAGCCGGTCGACGAGGCTGAGGACCAGAACAAGACTGACAAGACTGACAAGACTGACAAGACTGACAAGACTGCTGTCGAGACGGACCCGGCCGAGGTCGAGAAGGACAAGTCCGCAGACAGCACCCAGACAGGCACAGAGACGAACAAGACGGCGGTAGGACCGGACGCCACCGGCTCGGCGGCGTTCGGGCTGTGCACCGCATGGGCGAACGTTGAGGCAAAGGGTCAGGTGGCTGAGAAGTCCATCGCCTTCCGCAACCTGGCCACGGCGGCCGGCGGGGCAGGGGGGATCACGGCGTACTGCGCCACAGTGGCCCACCCCGGGGCGCCCAAGACGGACCAGAGCGCCACCGACCCGACCGGCAAGTCTGCGACCCATCCCAAGGGCAAGTCTGCGGACCACCCCACGAGTAGCTCCAGCAACCACCCGTCCGGCAAGCCGCAGGGATAATCGACCGGCCGGAGTGCACACTGGCTCCGTGACAAACGGCAGGAGCGAAGGGGTCAGCACCCGGCTGTGGCGCGACGGCCGGCTCGAGTCCGAGAGCTTCCCGCTGGAGGAGGTCTCCGACCACCTCCAGGAGGAGGACGCGCTGGTCTGGCTCGATCTGTGCGAGCCAGACCATGAGCTCCTGCTGAAGCTCGCCGACGAGCTGACCCTCGACCCACACGCGGTCGAGGATGCCATCGCGGCCGGTGAGCGACCCAAGGCCACCCGCCACGCCACGCACACCTTTGTGACCGTCTATGCGACCAGGTCCCAGCACCCCGGCGACTCGGGCCTCGGCGTGCTCCAGTCACGCCTCCAGTTCACCCGCGTCTCGGCGTTCGTCCTGCCGCGCGGCATCGTGACGGTGCGATCCGACAACCGCTTCAACATGGATGACGTGGTCGAGCGGTGGGCGGACAACGCCGACCTGCTCAAACAGGGAGGCCCCGGGGCCCTGCTGCACGGCCTGCTCGATGTCATCGTGGATGGTCATTTCGAGACGATCCAGCACATGGACGACGTGGTCGAGTCTCTCGAGGACGGGCTGTTCGACGACAACGCCGTGACCCGTGAGATCCAGCAGCGGACCTACCGCTTCCGAAAGGAGCTCGTCGAGCTGCGCCGGGTCATCCTTCCGATGCGCGAAGTGGTGAACGCAGTCCAGCGCCATCACGCCGACGACACAGACCATGCCGCAGAGCTCGACGGCTGGTACGCCGACCTGTACGACCACGTGCTGCGAGCCTCGGAGTGGACCGAGTCGCTCCGGGACATGGTCACCACGGTCTTCGAGACCAACCTCTCGCT
>JBDTOA010000051.1:0-10817 GCA_039933475.1 Dermatophilaceae bacterium | reverse complement strand
GGCGTGCTCATCGACGGCGCCCCGGTGCCCACCGCCCATGCCGGGCAGGAGATCGAGCTCGTCCTGGACCGAACCCCCTTCTACGCCGAGGGCGGCGGCCAGCTGGCCGACGCCGGTCGGATCACCCTCGCGGGGGGTGGGGTCATCGAGGTTCGTGACGTGCAGTCACCGATCAAGGGGCTGGTCATCCACCGCGCCGTTGTGCTTTCCGGTGAGGTGAGACCGGGGGAGCAGGCCCAGGCCTTCGTCGACCTCGACCGCCGGCGCGCGATCTCGCGTGCTCACACCGCGACCCACATGGTGCACAAGGCGATCAGGGAGGCTCTGGGCGACACCGCAACACAGGCCGGTTCGGAGAATGCGCCAGGACGCTTCCGCTTCGACTTCAACGCCTCGGCCGCGCTTCCGGTAAGCGTCCTGTCCGACGTGGAGGCCAAGGTCAACGCGTTGCTGCTCGAGGACCTGCCGGTTCGTGCCGAGGTGATGACCCAGGACGAGGCGCGCGCCTCCGGGGCGATGGCCCTTTTCGGGGAGAAGTACGGAAACGCCGTACGCGTCGTATCGGTCGGCGACTGGGCCCGCGAGCTCTGCGGTGGCACCCACGCACAGCGCTCCGGGCAGCTCGGCCTGGTCAAGCTCCTTGGCGAGGCGTCCATCGGCTCGGGTGTCCGACGGGTGGAAGCGCTGGTGGGCACCGACGCCTACGAGTTCCTGGCCCGTGAGCACGCCATCGTCGGATCACTGACCGAGGCCCTCAAGGTTCGGCCCGAAGAGCTGCCTGAGCGAGTGTCCAGCATCCTGGCCAAGCTCAAGGAGGCTGACCACGAGATCAGCTCCATGCGCCTGCAGCAGCTGCTGGCCGCGTCATCCTCACTCGCGGCTGGTGCGCGTGACATCTTCGGAGTCAGCTTCGTGGGCCACGACGCCGGCGACGGCGTCGGCGCGGAGGACCTGCGCGGCCTCGCGCTCGATGTCAGGGCGAAGCTCGGCAACGACCGCCCCGCTGTGGTGGCCGTGGCTGGTGTCGCCAAGGACCGCCCGGTGGTGATCATCGCGACCAACGACGCGGCCAGGGCATGGGGTCTGCGTGCCGGGGCCCTGGTCAAGGTTGCGGCACAGGCCCTTGGCGGCGGTGGCGGTGGCAAGGACGACGTGGCCCAGGGCGGCGGGGTCGACCCCACCAAGGTCACTGAGGCGCTCGCCAAGGTCGAGCACGCAGTGGGCGAACGAGTCACGGCGGGGCGCTGAGCAGGATGCGTACCGGGATCCGGCTGGGTGTTGATGTGGGCACGGTCCGCGTCGGGCTTGCGGCCAGCGATCCCGATGGCATCCTGGCTACCCCGGTCGAGACCATCAGGCGTGATCCGGCATCCGGCTCTGATATCGGCCTCATTGCCGACATCGCCCTGGAGCGCCACGCGCTGGAGGTGATTGTCGGGCTGCCGAGGTCATTGTCCGGGGAGGAGGGTCCGGCGGCGCGCGGCGTCCGGAGCTACGCGGTGGCTCTTGCGCTCCGGGTCTCGCCAGTCCCCGTACGGTTGGTCGATGAGCGCCTCACGACCATCGACGCCCACCGCGGGTTGCGAGAGAGTGGGGTGCCTGGCAGGGCCCAACGTGCAGTGGTGGACCAGGCGGCCGCCGTGTTGATCCTTCAGGCTGCGCTGGACGCCGAGAAGTCCTCGGGGCTGGCGCCAGGAGAGCTCGTCGGCGGACGTAAGGCGCGGTCAGCGAAGACGACGGTGGAGGGCTCGAGACCATGAAGAGACGCCATCTCGACTCCGCGATCTTCGGAGACCCCGAGCACGACCGATCACCGGGGCAGGACCAGAACGACGCGACAGAGGCGGCGCCAGCCCAGCTCCGCAGCGAGCGTCGGCTGGCCAAACGGCGCAGCGTCCAGGGCCGACGTCGACTTGTCGTCATGACCCTGACCCTGGGCCTGGTCGCGGGTGGCGGTTTTGTGGCGTACAACGCGCTGGCCCCCGTCGTCTCCAGCCTGACCGCGAGCAAGGACTACACCGGCAACGGATCCGGCACCGTGTCCGTCACGGTTCACAACGGTGACAGCGGCAGGTCCATCGGCGCGAGTCTTGAGAAGGCGGGTGTGGTCAAGACGGCGAAGGCATTCTCCGACGCCGCTGCCGCCGATCCCCGAGGCGGCTCCATCCAGCCAGGGGACTACACGCTCCGCAGCAAGATGAGCGCGACCTCCGCACTGGCCATGTTGCTGGACCCTGCCAACCGCACGATTCCCCGGGTCACGATCCGCGAGGGGCTGTGGACCTCAGAGGTCATCAAGGCCCTCTCGGCTGCCACCGGCCAGCCGCTCGGGGACTACCAGAAGGCGCTGAAGGACCCTACCGAGCTAGGTCTTCCCGCCGGGGCGAAGGGAGACGCGGAGGGATATCTGTTCCCCGCGACGTACGAGTTCGACAAGAGCACCACCGCGGCCAAGCAGCTGCACACGATGGTGGCAAAGTCCCTCGAAGAGCTGGGCAAGCTCGGAGTGACCTCCGTCAACATGAAGCGCGTCCTGACCGTTGCGAGCATCATCGAGGCGGAGGCCGGGAGGGCTGTCGATCGCCCGAAGGTCGCCCGCGTCATCGAGAACCGCCTTTCCAGACCCATGCCGCTGCAGCTGGACACGACGGTCGCCTTCATCGCGGGACGTCGCGGCAAGGTGACCACGACGGACGCCGAACGGGCGAGCAGGAGCCCGTACAACACCTACCTGTTCGCGGGTCTGCCACCCGGGCCTATCGACAGTCCCGGCCTCTCGGCCATGGAAGCAGCGCTGCACCCCGCACCCGGGCCGTGGCTCTACTTCGTCGCGGTGAACCCCGAGACCGGAGAGACGAGGTTCGCGGTCGATGCGGCCGGTCACGGCGCCAACGTCAGGCTCTTCCAGAGATGGTGCTCGGATCACCCGGGCAAATGCTGACGGCTGATGTTCGGCGAGCCGCCGTCCTGGGTTCGCCGGTGAGCCACTCACTGTCCCCGGCGTTGCATCGTGCGGCTTACCTCGAACTTGGCCTGAGCGCCTGGCGCTATGACGCCTGTGAGGTGCACGAGCCCGCGCTGGAGGGGTTTGTCGCCGGTCTCGGAGCCGAGTGGGCGGGGCTGTCGCTGACCCGGCCGCTGAAGGAAGCTGCGTTCGCGGTCGCGGACGACGTCTCGGACCTGGCCCGCGAGACTGGCGCCGTCAACACGCTGGTCCGCAGGCAGGACGGTGGCTGGACCGCCTACAACACCGACGTTCATGGCGTTTCGGCGGCCTTGCGCGAAGCCGGTTGCGTGAACGCGACCAGTGCCCTGGTACTCGGTTCGGGGGCGACCGCGCGGTCCGTCGTGGCGGCGCTGGCGGAGCTGGGTGCCCAGAAAGTGACCTTCGTCGTCCGCTCCGCCGCCAGGCCGGAGACCCTGGAACAGGCCCGCCGCGCCGGGCTCGAGGTGGACGTGCTGGATCTGGCCGACCTGGCCCTGGTCGCGGATCGGGTGGTCCAGACGCCTCTGGTCGTCAGCACCCTGCCCCCCGACAGCCTGGCGACCGACAGCCTGGCGACCGACACGCCGGCGGCAAGATTGCTTCCCGCGGGTTCACGGCTGGAGGATCACCTCGTGCTGGACGTCGTCTACGCCGGTTGGCCCACGCCATTGGCGCGGGCCTTCGAACAGGCGGGCGCGAGCGTGGTGTCGGGGTTCGAGATGTTGGTCCACCAGGCCGCCGAGCAGGTGCACCTGATGACGGGCCTGGTCCCGCCGCTCGAGGCGATGCGAGCGGCCGGGCGCGCTGCCATGGGGCTCCGATGACGTTCGTGCTCCCGCCGGTTGCGGCCCCGTGGTGGGCCATCGCCGTTCTGGCCATCCTTGGGGCCGGGGTGGGAGCCTGGCTGACCAGGGTGCTGGCCGACGCCACCTACCGTCGCGCGGACGAGCACGACAAGCCCCTGCCCGTTCACTCCTGGTGGCTGGTGATCGTCGTGTCAGTGGCCTGGGCGAGCCTGACCTTTCGCTTTGGCGACCACGCCCAGTGGTCGCTGCTGCCGGCATACCTCTACCTGGGGGCCATCGGTGCCGCCCTCACCCTCATCGATATCGACGTGCACCGCCTGCCGGACCTGATCGTGCTGCCCTCCTACCCGATCGCGTTCGTGCTCCTGCTCGTCCCCACAGTGGTGACCGGTCAATGGGGCGCCTTGTTGCGTGGCGTGCTCGCGGGGCTTGCCCTCTTCGTCGGCTATCTGGTGCTGGCACTGGTCTCGCCGGGGGGCGGAGGGCTGGGCCTGGGCGACGTCAAGCTCGCTGGCGTCCTGGGTCTTCTGCTGGGTTGGGTGGGGTGGAGTGCGGCGATCGTGTCGGTTCTCGCTGCGTTCGTGATCGGTGGGGTCATCGCTGTGATCCTGCTGATTGCGAGGCGCGCGAGCCGTTCGTCCTCCATCGCCTTTGGTCCCTCGATGATTCTCGGCGCGTGGGTGGCGCTGATGTTCCCGGTCGTGTTGATCGCCGGTTGACCAGCCCTGCGCAGGCGCTTTGGCTAGGATTTCGCCCATGTTGCGTTGGCTGACTGCTGGTGAGTCTCATGGCCCTGCCCTGACCGCCACGATCGAGGGCCTGCCGGCCGGCATCGAGATCACCACCTCCGACGTCGCGGCCGCCCTCGCCCGCCGCCGGCTCGGCTTCGGGCGCGGTGCCCGGATGAAGTTCGAGCAGGACGCTGTGGAGCTCCTGGGCGGCGTGCGTCACGGACTGACGATCGGGTCACCCCTGGCGATCCGGATCGGCAACTCGGAGTGGGCCAGGTGGGAGACCGTGATGAGCCCGGACCCTGTCTCGGCAGACGCGCTGTCCGCAGCGGACGACGTCGGCTCACCGCAGGAGATCGCCCGCAACAAGCCGTTGACCAGGCCGCGTCCGGGTCACGCCGACCTTGTGGGCATGCAGAAGTACGGGTTCGCTGACGCCCGTCCGGTGCTGGAGCGTGCCTCGGCCCGCGAGACGGCCGCCAGAGTGGCTCTGGGCGCCGTAGCCTCGGCCTTCCTGGTACAGGCCTATGGCATCACCCTGGTCTCGCACACGGTGGCCATCGGGGCTGCTCGCGTCGGTCCTGACGCCGAGCTTCCGCGGCCTGGACAGGTCGAGGCGCTGGACGCCGACCCGGTTCGCACCCTGGACCCTGCGGACTCCGCCGCCATGGTGGCCGAGGTCGAGGCGGCCAAGAAGGACGGCGACACCCTGGGTGGTGTTGTGGAGGTCCTGGCCTACGGTCTGCCTCCGGGACTTGGGTCCTACGTCCACTGGGACCGCCGGCTGGACTCGCAGCTGGCCGGAGCCCTGATGGGGATCCAGGCGATCAAGGGGGTGGAGGTCGGAGACGGCTTCGCAACCGCGGCCCGCCGCGGGTCCGCTGCCCACGACGAGCTCGACCGGCACGAGGACGGCGTGATCCGTCGCCGGACAGGGCGCGCTGGTGGCACCGAAGGCGGTATGTCGACCGGTGAGGTCCTGCGGGTCCGGGCAGCCATGAAGCCGATCAGCACCGTACCCAAGGCGCTGGCCACCGTCGACCTGGCCACGGGTGAGGCAGCGACGGCCATCCACCAGCGTTCGGACGTCTGCGCTGTACCCGCTGCCGGGGTTGTCGCCGAAGCCATGGTCGCCCTCGTCCTGGCTCAGGCGTGCCTCGAGAAGTTCGGCGGTGACAGCGTCGCCGAGACCTCAAGGAACCACCGCGGCTACCTGGACGCCATCCCCGACTCCCTGCGTTCGTGGTGAGCGACACCGTGGTGAACGAGGCAGGGACAACGCCGCAGGCTCACGATGGCCGCGATGGCCCCGTGCCCTCTTGTGTCGTTCTCATCGGGCCTCCCGGATCGGGCAAGACCACTGTCGGTCGGGCGCTCGCCGCCCTGCTCGGCGTCCAGCTCCGGGACACCGACCAGGCCATCGAGGCCCAGCAGGGGAGGTCGATCTCGGACATCTTCATGGATGACGGAGAGCCCCTGTTCCGCGAGCTGGAACGCACTGAGGTCGTCACAGCCCTTGCCTCCCACTCCGGGGTCCTGTCGCTCGGCGGCGGGTCGGTGATGGACCCGGTGGCCTCAGCCGCCCTTGCCGGGCACACGGTCGTGTTCCTCGACGTCGGTATCGCGGACGCAGCCAAGCGTGTTGGCTTCGACCGGAGCCGTCCCCTTCTGGCCGTGAACCCGAGGGCGCAGTGGATCCGCATGATGGAGGTCCGGCGCCCGACCTACGAGCGGCTGGCGACCATCACCGTCCAGACCGCCGGCCGCGAACCGCACGACATCGCGGCCGAGGTCGCACAGAGGCTGGGGCTGCAGGGATGAGCGAAGCAACCAGGATCCGGGTCGGGGAAGGCAGCGGCACGGCATACGACATCGTGGTCGGGAGCGACCTGCTGGGGGAGCTGCCCGGTCTGCTTGGCCGCAGCGTCCAGCGCGTGCTCGTCGTTCATCCACGCTCTTTGAGTGTGCTCGCATCGGCGGCGCGCAGTGAGCTTTCAGCAGCCGGCTACTCAGCGTTCATCGTCGAGGTGCCCGACGCTGAGCAAGCCAAGACCGCCGAGGTCGCCTCGGACCTCTGGGGTCTGCTTGGTCGGTCAGGCTTCACCCGCTCGGACGCGATCGTGGGCATCGGCGGTGGGACCGTCACTGACCTCGCGGGCTTCGTTGCGGCCACCTGGCTGCGAGGTGTGGCAGTCGTCCACGTCCCGACGACTCTGCTCGCCATGGCGGACGCCGCGATCGGAGGCAAGACCGGCATCAACACCGCTGAGGGCAAGAACCTCGTCGGGGCGTTCCATCCTCCTGCGGGCGTTCTCTGCGACCTCGCGAACCTGCAGACGCTGCCTTCCGAGGACTTCATCTCCGGGATGGCCGAGATAGTCAAATGTGGGTTCATCGCGGACCCGGCGATCCTCGAGCTCGTCGAGCGGGACCCCGAGGGGGCCAGGCACAGCCAGGGGGCGGCTGTCCCCGAGCTCATCGAGCGCTCGATCAGGGTGAAGGCGGACGTCGTCACCCAGGACCTGCGTGAGTCCTCGCTGCGCGAGATCCTGAACTACGGGCACACCTTCGCCCACGCGATCGAGCAGGTCGAGGGTTACTCGTGGCGCCATGGTGCGGCGGTCAGTGTTGGCATGGTCTACGCGGCTGAGCTTGCGCGCCTGGCGGGCAGGCTCGACCAAGGCGTCGTGGACCGACACCGGTCGGTGCTTGCCAGCCTCGGACTGCCCACGAGCTACCGCGGGGACCGCTGGGCGGAGCTCTACGAGGCGATGAAGCGCGACAAGAAGGTGCGTGGCTCGCTGCTTCGCTTCGTGGTGCTCGAGGGCGTCGGCAGGCCGAGCCGGCTCGAGGGGCCCGACCTGACCCTGATGCTGGCCGCCTACGAACAGGTCAGCTCTGACTAGGGCCCCACGGCTCCCCGTTCAGTCGCTGTTCATTCCTGAGAGCCACGTTCAGCAAGCTCGCATACCCTGAAGAACCCGCCCCAACAGGCGGAATACCTGTGCGGCGTGAGAGGGAACAGATGCGGTGGTGCTGGAGGGCGCTCAGTGCTGCCTCGGTGCTCAGCGTCGTCCTGCTCGCGCTGGCGCTGCTGCTGTTCACCCCTGGTGCGGCGATCGCGGTTCCGTCCAGCTCGTCCGGCTGGCATCCCGATGCGGGGGACCGCAGCGCACTGACGCACACCTATGACAACAACCGCGTCGCCATGCTGGCCGCGGGAGCACCGTACGCGACGTGGGCCGGGCAGGGCCGCCAGTTCCTGACCTTCGACCCGCGCGGCAACGGCCGCATCGTCGAGGTCTTCGGAGATCTGGTGACGGCCGATCGCATCGCCGTGCTCGTGCCAGGGGTCGCTACCAACGGGGAGAACTTCAGCACCGGCCTTGGTGACGTCTCTGAGCGCGCTCCGGCCGTCCAGGCGCGGGCGCTGTTCGACGCGGCCTCCGTGCAGGCGCCGAGCCAGCACCTGGCGGTCATCGCCTGGCTGGGTTACGACGCACCGCAGAGAATCGGGCGCGATGCTGCCCGCGAAGAGCTGGCACGCGCCGGGGCCACCTCCCTTGACTCCTTCGCCAAGGACCTGGCGTCCCTGCGTCCGAGCGCTCAGGTGACCTTGGTCGCCCACAGCTACGGGTCGGTCGTGGCGGGGCTGGCTGCCGCCGACCTCCCTGCTCAGGTGAAGGACATCGTCGTGGTGGGCAGCCCCGGGATGGGCGTCTCGCAGGCCAGGGACCTGCATTCTTCAGCGCACATCTGGGCCGGCCAGTCGGCCACGGACTGGATCGACTGGATGCCGACGATCCAGGTGATGGGTGCAGGACATGGCACCATGCCCGCCACCCCCGGCTTCGGCGACACCGTGTTCGGCACCCGCGGGGTGACCGACCATGACCAGTACCTGGCGAGAGGAACGCAGTCACTGGGCAACATCGTCAGGATCATGCTCGGACGTGACGCTCAGGTCACTGGGCCGGGCTCTCCGGCGGCAGGCAACACGCCGCTGCACGGGGTCACCTAGACCTTCGCGGGTCTGCCTAGACTCTCGGACATGACGGCGTCGCTCGTGTACGTGCTCAATGGCCCGAATCTCGACCGGCTGGGGAGCCGGGAGCCCGAGATCTATGGGTCGGAGACCCTCAAGGACATCGCGGACCTCGTCTCCAGGGAGGCGGAGACCCTCGGCCTTGCCGTCGACTTCCGCCAGACGAACGACGAGGCCGCGCTGATCGGCTGGATCCACGAGGCCGTCGACGTTGGTGCTGATGTGGTGCTCAACCCCGCCGCGTTCACCCACTACTCGTATGCCGTCCGGGACGCCTGTGCGCTGGTCACCACGAGCGGGGCGAAGCTGATCGAGATCCACCTGACCAACCCGGCGACCCGTGAGGAGTTCCGGCACACCTCGGTGGTCGCCGGCGTCGCCACCGGGACCATCGCCGGTTTCGGCTCGGGTTCCTACCTGCTGGCCCTGCGCGCGCTGACCATCTGACGGGGGATTCCGTCCGTTCGGCCGATGTCCGGTGACGCACGCTGGCCGCACGCTTTGAGACGATCCCGTGTCAGAGGAGGAAGCCATGAAGTTCGCCCCCCGCGCGGTTGTCTCGGTGTTGATGCTCTCCGGTGTTCTGGCACTGGGCGCTGCCGCCGTGCTGGCAGTCTCGACGGCCGTGGTCATGGCTGCAGGCATGCGGGGAGCCTGGGCGGTCCTGGCGGCCATCATCATTACTGCGGTGATCTTCGTCCTGGTGATGGTGGTGCCGGCTGCGAAGCGACGGCAGCACAAGCCGGTCGAGGGCGTCCTGGTCACCGATGACGAGCAGCCTCTGCTCTGGGTGGAGATCCTTATCGTCGCCGAGGGCCTGCACATGTGGCCGCCGCGCCAGCTGGTGCTGGCCCCTGATGCTTCGGTGATCGCGTCCGAGAGCAGGACCTGGCTGGGCCTGCGCCCCGGAGTACGACGACTGCAGCTCGGGGAGGTGCTGCTGGCCGGACTCACCGAACGGCAGCTTCGTGCCGTGATGGCCCACGAGCTCCTGCGCTTCTGGGGGCCAAGCCGGACTGCGCGGTTCATCCACCGTGGCAGGAAGGTCACGGCGAGGGTTCTCGACGCGGTTGGCGAGGACTCCAGGGCTGGCAGGATGGTGGGGCGTTTCGGCCGCATGTACGTCCGGGTCTCGGACCCGGTGATTCGCGGTCATGAGCTGGACGCGGACACCCGCAGCGCCAATCTGGTCGGCAACGGGGCGACCGCGGCAGCATTGCGCGAGGTCGCCGTGCTGAGCAAGGGGTGGGACGCGTTCGTCGACGGCTACCTCGAGCCCTCTCTGGCAGCGCGGCGTCGACCGGCTGACGTCTTCGCCAGCTTCACTGAGTTCCTTGAGCACCCCGATCGACGCGTGCAGCTCGCGAAGGCCATTGGTGCGGCGGCGCCGCTGCCCCTGGCGACCTACAGCGCGCAGCCTTCGCTGGCCGACCGGCTCGCCGCAGTCGCGTCCTTGCCGGAGGACAACACGCAGGACCGGTCGGGACGTGCTCTTGACATGCTCCGCGAGCCGGAGCGGGAGATCGAGCGCCTCCACGAGTGGATGTTCCGGGACCACCCGGACCTCATCGTTGCCACCTGGGAGGAGATTGTTCCCGCGGCCGGTCGAGCCGCCGCCCGGGAAGGCGCCCGGGCGCTTGTTCGTCTGGGGCAGCTCGGCGAGCTGGGGCCCACCCTCTCGGTTGGGACCCAGCTGGACATCATCCGGTTCGGCCTGGCCGAGGAGATGGTGCGTCCGCTGTTCGAGGAACCTGTCGCCCTTGAGGTCGAACGCCACGTGGCGAGCCGGCTGGTCACGTCCTTCCTCACCACCGCCGCGATCGGTGCCGGCACGGCGAGCCACCGGTTCAGCTGGGCCACGCCTTTGCAGCTTGTCGATGCCCAGGGCGGGGCCGAGGACCTGGCTGGGCTCGTGGACGCGGCACTTGCCGATCCAGACCAGCTGGTCGCAGTCGAGAAGTGGCTGCGGACCCACAAGGTGGCCGTGGATGTGAAGCTGGATGACAGTGATGAGCCAGACCCAGACCTCGTCCGACCCCTCGTCCTAGGGCCAGACCCAGCCCAGGAGCGGAGGGTTCCTGAGGCGTCGCCGGTGACCCCATCTCCGAGCACACCTGCGAAGACGGCCGAGCGCTCGCCCGAGCGCACGCCCGAGGACACGCCCGAGGACCTGCCCGAGGCCACGGTCGGAGGTCTTTCGAAGGCCCGGCTGGCGATGATGGTAGGTCAGAGGTAGCAGAGCGCGAAGG
>JBDTOA010000050.1:0-10839 GCA_039933475.1 Dermatophilaceae bacterium | reverse complement strand
GTGTCCGGAGGGGGACTTGAACCCCCACGCCCGTTAAGGCACTAGCACCTCAAGCTAGCGCGTCTGCCATTCCGCCACCCGGACAAGGATGCTTACGTGTTGCACGACTGCTTGTGAAGCACCCGGCAACGAGGGGGAACGATAGCACGCAGGAGGACCCCTACCCGAACCCGGCAACTAGGGTGAACGAGATGACGGACAACATCACTCCTGAAGCCGAAGTAGCACGCATCTGCAGCGATCTGATCCTGATCGACTCGAGCAACTATGGCGATGGTTCCGGCCCTGGCGAGCGAGAGTGCGCGGAATACGTCATGCGCGAGCTCAGTGAGGTCGGCCTGGACCCCTTCTATGTCGAGAGCGCGCAGGGGCGGGCCAACGTCTTTGTCCGGATCAAGGGTTCGGACCCAAGCCGTCCGGGGTTGGCCGTTCATGGGCACCTGGATGTCGTCCCCGCCAATGCCGTTGACTGGCAGGTGGATCCGTTCGGTGCCGAGGTGAAGGATGGCTCCATCTGGGGTCGGGGTGCGGTCGACATGAAGAACATGGACGCCATGATCCTGGCCAACGTTCGCCACATCGCACGATCCGGCATCAAGCCCCCTCGTGACCTCGTGTTCGCCTTCTTCGCCGATGAGGAGGCCGGGGGAGTACTGGGCAGCCACTGGATCGTGGACAACCACCCCGAGCTGTTCGAGGGTGTCAACGAGGCGATCAGCGAGGTCGGCGGCTACAGCGTGACCGTCCCCGCCAAAGACACTGGAGAGCCGACCCGCGCCTACCTCATCCAGACCGCCGAGAAGGGGATGGCCTGGCTGCGACTGACCGCACATGGCAGGGCAGGACACGGGTCAGTTCCCAACAAGGAGAACGCGATCGTGCGACTTGCAGCCGCAATCGGGCGGATCGACTCGCACGTATGGCCGCGCGAGTACATCGGCTCGGTGCGCAGGCTTCTCGATGGACTCAGCGAGATCACCGGCACGCCGTACGACGACTCGTCCCCCGAACCGATTCTGGCCCACGCGGGTGGTTCGCACGGTTTCGTTGCCGGGACCCTGCAGGACACCGCAAACGTGACGATGCTCGAGTCCGGCTACAAGCACAACGTGGTGCCCCAGACCGCGGTGGCATCGCTTGACTGCCGCTTCCTGCCAGGTCATGAGGATGCCCTGATGAGCACGATCAACGAGCTTGCCGGCGAGTTCGTCGTGGTCGAGGTGCTTCACCGCGATATCGCCCTGGATGTCCCCTTCAGCGGCGACCTGGTGGACCGGATGCGGAAGGCCCTGCTGGCTGAGGATCCGGGGGCGTCGATCCTTCCCTACTGCTTGTCCGGTGGCACCGACAACAAGGCACTGAGCACCCTGGGCATCGCCGGCTACGGGTTCGCGCCGCTGCGCCTTCCGCCAGAGCTGGACTTTGCCGCCATGTTCCACGGGATCGACGAGCACGTGCCCATTGACTCACTGGAGTTCGGTGCCAGGGTCCTGGGACGTTTCCTGGCCGCGTGCTAAGGCTCCGGCGATCAGGCGGTGCGCTGAACCCGGATGATCCGGCGGCGGAGCCAGACTCTCCTCGCGCCACCGAGATAGCGGCACAGCCTGGACATCTCCCAGTGGCCGTGTTCGGCCTCGTCGGCCACCGCGCGACAAAGATCTCCAGGGGAGACATCCCTGCCGAAAACCAGAACGCGATACTCGTACTCGATCATCACGCCCATTCTGGTCGAAAAACGGATACCTTCAAGTCATGACCGCCGACCCGCGTGCCGCGCTCGCGACCCTGACTGCGACCTTGGAGAGGCACCTTGAGGCCTCTGCCCAGCGCCGAGGTGAGAACGACCCCACCGTCGTTGCCGCCTACCAGGACGTCGCCGATGCCTTTGAGGCCTATGACGATGCCCTTCTGGAGACCTACGGCGAGGTCACTCCGCTGGAGATCTACAGCGGCGAGGACGACGACGACCCGGACCTCGACGACGAGCTGGACTCCCACGGGGACGATGGCGACGACGGCGTCTACCTGGGCCTGGACGACAGCGAGTATGACGAAGAGCCCTCGACCACTCGCTGAGCTATCCTCCCGATCCGATCCGGTGCGTTCAGTCTGAGACGTCGTCGAGCGCGTTCCTCAGCTCGGCCGGCAGCTCAAGACTCTCGCTGGCGAGTGCGGTCCGCAGCTGTGCGGTCGTTCGCGCGCCCACGATCGGGGCAACAACACCCGGGCTGTCACGTACCCAGGCCAGGGCGATCTCTGCGGAGCTGACATTCATCCCCTTGGCAGCGATCGCCACAGCATCAACGATCTGTCCGGACTCCTCCGTGAGGTTCAGTCCGGCCAGGCCGTTGAACTCACGCGACGCTGCCCGTGAGTCAGCCGGTATGCCGTGCCGGTACTTCCCGGTGAGGACGCCCCGTCCAAGGGGTGACCACGGCAGAAGCCCGAACCCGAGTGCCTGTGCCGCCGGCGCCAGCTCGTCCTCAGGTATCCGGTTGAGCAGCGAGTATTCAATCTCGTTGGCTACCAAGGGAATCCTTGCTGCGGAAAGCAGCGCTGCGGCGTACGCGGCCTGCCACCCGGAGTAGTTCGACACCCCGACATAACGCGCCCGGCCGCTTGTCACCGCCCACTCGAGGGCCGAGAGAGTCTCCTCCAGCGGCGTGTCATCGCTCCACGTGTGGGCCAGCCAGAGGTCCACGTACGGCGTGCCCAGGCGCTCGAGAGACCTGTCGAGCTGGTTCATCAGGGTGCCGCGTGAGGTGTCCACGACCCGAGCCCCGGTCCGCCGGGAGATACCGGCCTTGGTGCAGATAACCAGCTCGTCGCGGGCCACCAGATGGCCGAGCATGGCGCCGAGGGTCTCCTCGGAGGCGCCGTTGGCGTAACCGTGAGCCGTGTCGACGAAGTCCCCACCGGCAGCCAGGTAGGTCTTGAGGTGCTCACGAGCATCCTCCACGGGGATGCTGGCACCCCACCCCATGGTCCCCAGGGCAAGTCGAGATACCGAAAGTCCGGAACGTCCCATCCGTCTGTGTTGCATATCTCGGTACGTTAGCCGCGACCGGCCCTCCCCATCGCGGAAGCGCGCCGGTAGCCTCGCCGTCATGAAACTCGGCTTGAACCTGGGCTATTGGGGCGCTGGCAACCACGCGGACAGCATTGTGCTGGCGCAGGAGGCAGATCGCGTCGGCTACTCCGTCGTGTGGGCTGCCGAGGCCTATGGATCGGACGCCGTCAGCGTCCTGTCGTGGATGGCGGCTCTTACTCGCAACGTCGATCTTGGCTCGGCTGTGATGCAGATCCCGGCCCGGTCCCCGGCAATGACCGCCATGACGGCGGCGACGCTTGACACGCTGTCCGGCGGCCGATTCCGGTTGGGGCTCGGGGTCTCAGGGCCCCAGGTCAGCGAAGGCTGGCACGGCGTGAGGTTCGACGCGCCGCTGGGCAGGACCCGCGAGTACGTCGACATCGTCAGGATGGCGCTACGGAGAGAGACCGTTGCCTACCACGGCAAGCACTGGACGTTGCCGCTCCCAGACGGCCCCGGCAAGGCCCTGAAGATGTCCATCCGTCCCCTGCGCGGCGATCTGCCGGTCTATCTGGCCGCGGTTGGTCCCAAGAACCTTGAGCTTGCCGGCGAGATCGCGGACGGCTGGCTTGCGATCTTCTTCAGCCCAGAGCACTCCGGCGACCTGCTGGCCTCCCTGAGGGTCGGGCGTGCCCGTGCCGCAAGCGCGACCGATCAGGCGGGGTTGGCCGGATTCGACATCGTGCCAACGGTTCCAGTCGTTCTGGTCGATGACCTCGAGGCTGCCGCCGATCCGCTGCGCGCCTACTCTGCGCTCTACCTCGGCGGCATGGGATCTCGGGACAAGAACTTCTACAACGCCCTGGCGGTCAGGATGGGCTTCGAGGAAGGGGCCGCGAAGGTCCAGGATCTCTTCCTGGCCAAGGCGCACCGCGAGGCCGCAGCCGCGGTGCCGCTGGACTTCATCGACCAGACCTCGCTGATCGGCTCGCGCGAGCGGGTCCGGGACCGGTTGGGTCGCTACGCTTCCTCTGGTGTCACGACCCTGACGATCGCGCCCGAGGGTGCCTCGCTGGACGAAAGACTTCATGTCGTGCGCACGATGGCTGAGCTTCTGGACGAGACTGGGCTGGCCGACTGACCAAGCAGGACGACATGAAGGTAGGGCCGTGGAGCCTCTGACATATTTCGGCGCGATCATCCTTGGCCTGGTGGAAGGCCTGAGCGAGTTCCTTCCCATCTCGTCGACCGGTCACCTCACGGTCGCCGAGAAGATGCTTGGCCTGGCCGTGGACGCAAAGGCCATCACGGCATACACGGCGATCATCCAGCTCGGCGCCATAGCTGCGACGGTGCTCTACTTCTTCAAGGACATCGTCAGGCTGCTCCGCGCCTGGTTCCGCGGCCTGCGCAGCGCAGAGGAGCGCGCCAACCATGACTACCAGCTCGCATGGGCGGTCATCGTGGGGTCGATCCCGGTTGGGGTGGCCGGCTTCCTCGGCAAGGGCCTGATCACCGGCGGGCTGAGGAGCCTGTGGGTGGTCGCCGCCGGCCTCATCCTCTGGAGCGCCGTGATGTGGGTGGCCGAACGGCGTCACGCCGTCCTCGAGAGGCAGGACGTGGTGCGCGGCGAGGGTGAGGTCACGATGCGTGACGGCCTGGTCATCGGCCTGGTGCAGTGCTTCGCACTGGTCCCCGGAGTCTCCCGCTCGGGCGCCACGATCTCGGCCGGCCTGATCAAGGGGCTTGACCGGGTCACGGCGACGCGGCTGTCGTTCTTCATGGCCATCCCCGCGTTGACCGCGGCCGGGCTCTACGAAGGCAAGGACGTCGAGACCAGCGTGACCGGCCTGGGTCAGATGGCCGTGGGCATCTTCGTGGCCTTTGTGGTGGCCTACGCCAGCATCGCGTGGCTGCTGAAGTTCGTTGCGCATCACCCGATCACGATCTTCGTGTGGTACCGCGTGACCCTGGGTCTCGCCCTCGTCGTCGTTCTGGCCGCGGGTTGGCTCAGCGCGACCTGAGCCGAAGATCGGGTTTCTGGGCCCAGCCGGGCGCTACAACCATCCGGACTTGCGGAACGCCCGGTACAGCGCGGCAACGATCACAGCCATGAAGCCCATGACGACGAAGTAGCCGTAGTAGACCTCGTGGCCACCGGTGGAGAAGCTCGCCTTGAGCTCGGGGATGTTGTGGAAGTTCATCCCGTAGATGCCGGCAACCATCGTGGGCACGGCAGCCATCGCAACCCAGGCCGAGATCTTCCTCATGTCGTCGTTCTGCTGCACCGAGATCTGCGCGAGGTGGGCGTTCAGGACGTCTGTGAGCAGGCGGTCGTAGGACTCCACGTGGTCGATGACCCTCAACAGGTGGTCGGAGATGTCGCCGAAGAACGGCCGGGCCTGCTCGTTCATGATCGGCATGTCCTCGGAGCGCAGCCGCCGCAGTGGCAAGGCAAGCGGCGTAGCGGCACGTTTGACCTCGAGGACCTCGCGTTTGAGACGGTAGATCTCGCTGGCGTCGACCCCGCGGGCGCCCGAGAAGACCTGCTGCTCGATGAGATCGAGGTCCACGTTGAGCTCGGCGTCGATCAGCGAGTAGTTGTCGACGATCGAGTCCATCACGGAGTACAGGACCGCTATCGGCCCGTGCGCCAGGTGATCGGGTGCGTGCTCCAGCCGGGCGCGGACACCCGTGAGCGGGTTGGCCTCGCCACGACGGACCGTCACCACGAAGCGGTCACCTACGAAGATCATCACCTCGCCGGTCTCAACGTCCGAGGTCGCCTCGATATACCGCAAGGTCTTGAGGGACACGAAGATCGTGTCGTCGTACAGATCGAGCTTGGGCCTCTGGTTGCCCTTGATCGCATCCTCCACGGCGAGGGGATGCAGCTTGAGCTCCTCGTTGACCAGGGCGAACTCTGCGTCGGTGGGGTCCTTGAGACCGATCCAGATAAATCCGTGCCCGGCCTCGCGGAGCAGCAGCAGCTCATCGCTGAGATCGCCGCAGGGCGCCCGGCGTCCGCCGCGATAGATGGCTTGGTCAACGATCACATTGCTCATGTCATCACGGTTTGGGGGCCGATGCACGGACCCGCCGTACAGTGGCGTTCGTGCCGACCTGCCTGTTGATCCGCCACGGACGAACCGCCACCAACGCCAACGGGACGCTGGCCGGGTGGACCGAGGGCGTGGGCCTTGACGAGACAGGTCGGGGCCAGGTGGTGGATCTGGCGGAGCGGCTGAGGGGACTGCCGGTCCGCGCGGTTGTCTCCAGCCCGCTGCAGCGGTGCATCGAGACCGCCCAGATCCTGGTCGCGACACTGGGCGACGTTGCCGTGGAGACCGACGAGCGGGTCGGCGAATGTCGCTATGGGGCCTGGACGGGAGGGTCGCTCAAGGACCTGGCGAAGGAGCCTCTGTGGCGCATCGTGCAGGACCAGCCCAGCGCCGCCAGGTTCCCCGACGGTGACCGGTTCGCGGGGGAGTCCATCGCAGAGATGCAGGCGCGGGCGCTGCAGACCGTTCGAGAGATCGACGTCCGGGTCGGCGCTGACTTTGGGCCCGGGTCGCTGTGGGTACTGGTCTCGCACGGCGACGTGATCAAGTCGATCCTCGCCGATGCCGCAGGAGCACATCTGGACCACTTTCAGAGGTTTGTGGTGGGTCCGGCCTCGTTGTCGGTCGTGACCTACACGCAGCGGCGGCCCTTCGTGGTGAGGCTCAACGACGGCGGGGCGGGCCTCGCCAGCCTCGTGCCCCCGGTCCTTGACGCGACGGACTCCGAGAGTCCACCCGCCGACGGTCACGACGGCGCAGCGACCTCTGGAGATGCAGCCATAGGCGGCGGGGACTCCTCCGAAACGGTGTCCACCAACTAAAGTCGACCGTATGCCGGTCCTTGAGTTCGACCCACCAGATCGCTTCGTTGCGGGCACCGTGGGGCCCCCCGGGCAACGGACCTTCTTCCTTCAGGCCAGCGCCGGGTCAAGGCTGACCAGCGTGTCGCTGGAGAAGCAGCAGGTCAGCACGCTCGCAGACCGGGTGACCGACCTGCTGGACGACTTTGCCGATGCCGAGACGAGCGCCTCCGACCCAGGGGAGGACATCGCCCCACTGGCGACACCGATAGAGGACGAGTTCCGGGTGGGCACCATGAGCCTTGGGTGGGACGCCGAGCGGGGCGTGGTGATCCTGGAGTGTCATGACGCGGAGGATGCTGTTGAGGCCGATGAGCTGGGGGAGTCAGTCGTCGAACCAGAGCATCCGGCCGAGTTCGAGACGGTACTGCGAGTCGTCATCGAGCCAGCGCAGGCGCGGGCTTTCGCGCGGCGGTGTGTGAAGCTGGTCAGCGCCGGTCGGCCGCCGTGCCCCTTCTGTGGCGGCCCCCTCGACCCCACCGGGCACGTGTGCCCTCGTTCGAACGGGTACAAGCGCTGAGCGCCAAGCAGTCGTCATGAGTCTGCCTGTGCCCCCGGCAGACGAAGACGTCACGCACATCCTCGATGCCCTGAGGCTCGGCGAGATCGAGATCGAAGGTCGCCTCGTGGATGCGAGCAACGTCGTACTTCTGGGGCGAGTCGACCTGGACGGCGTCAAGACCCGGGTGATCTACAAACCGGTCAGGGGGGAGCGACCCCTCTGGGACTTCCCGAACGGGACCCTTGCCCAACGCGAGGTTTTCGCGTTCGTGATCTCGGCTGCTGGCGGCTGGGACCTCGTTCCGCCGACTGTCCTGCGGGATGGCCCGATCGGCCCAGGCTCCGTCCAGCTGTGGATCGATGCTGTCGACGACGGCAGCAGAGACCTGGTCGACGTGCAGACCATGGCGGAGCTCTCGCCAGGCTGGCTGCCCGTGTTCGAGGCCGAGCAGCCGGACGGGACCGCCGTTGTCGTGGCCCACGCGGACCGGCCCGAGCTTGCCTCCGTGGCGGTGTTCGACCTGGTCGTCAACAACGCCGATCGCAAGGGCTCGCACCTGATGTTGGACCGGTCGGGCTCGTTGTGGGCCTTCGACCATGGCCTCTGCGGGCACACCGAGCCCAAGCTGCGCACTGTCCTTTGGGGATGGGTGGGCCAACCGCTGCCCAGGGAGGACCTGTTGAGGCTGGAAACGCTCTCCACGTTGTTGAGCGACCCGGCCAGCTCTCTGTCAAGCACCGTCCAGGGGCTGGTGTCATCGGCCGAGCTGGCTGCCCTGGGCCAGCGCATCGCGAACCTGTTGGACACCGGCGTGTTTCCGGGGCCCAACGGTCGAGGCCCGGCCATCCCCTGGCCGCCCCTTTAGGCAGGGCAACCAGACCCCATTAGGCTCGGGCCCGTGAGATCCTGGCCGTCGCCCTTCATCCCAGTCGTGCCAGGCACCGGGCCCCCGATTCGGATCCACGACACCGCGTCTGGTGAGCTGCAGCTGTTGACCCCCGGCCCGACTGCACGGATGTACGTCTGCGGGATCACTCCCTACGACGCCACCCACATGGGCCACGCCGCGACCTACGTGACCTTCGACTTGTTGGGTCGAGCCTTGCGGGACTCGGGTCATCGGGTTCTGTACGTGCAGAACGTCACCGATGTGGACGAGCCCCTGCTCGAACGTGCACATCGCGACGGCATCTCATGGCAAGCGTTGGCAGACATGGAGATTGCTCTTTTTCGCGAGGACATGACCGCCTTGGCCGTGATTGCGCCGGACTACTACGTCGGGGTTGTCGAGAGCGTGCCATCCGTCGTCAAGGCGGTGACCGACCTGCTGTCGCGCGGCGCGGCATACCGTGTGGACCTTCCCGCACGTGAGGGGCTCGGAGGACCAGGGGACATCTATTTCGACCTCGCCGCGGCAAAGGACTTCGGCTCGGTCTCCTCGTGGAACCGCGGGCAGATGATGGCGGTGTTCGCCGAACGTGGTGGAGACCCCGACCGGTTGGGCAAGCGTGACCCGCTGGACCCGCTGCTATGGCAGGCCGCACGGGCCGGAGAGCCGTTCTGGCCCGGTGGTGAGCTCGGTGACGGTCGACCCGGGTGGCACATCGAGTGCACCACGATCGCCTTGGACCACCTCGGGATGGCGTTCGACGTGCAGGGCGGCGGCACCGACCTGATCTTTCCCCACCACGAGATGAGCGCAGTTCAGGCCAGCACGATCACCGGCACATCGCCGTTCGCCGGTGCCTATGTCCACCAGGCCATGGTCGGGCTGGCGGGCGAGAAGATGAGCAAGTCCAAGGGCAACCTGGTGCTCGTCTCCAAGCTTCTCCAAGCGGGGGTCGATCCGATGGCGATCCGCCTGACCCTGCTGGCCCACCACTACCGGACGCCCTGGGACTGGACCGACGACGTCCTGCTGGACGCACAGGACCGCTTGGCGAAGTGGCGGGCGGGACTGTCCGGCAACGGAGGTCCGCCCGCCGAACGGACGATTGAGCGGATCCGCGCAAGCCTGGCCAACGACCTCGACGCGCCCGGTGCCCTGGCCGCGGTCGACGAGTGGGCGGAGGAGAGCCTGGAGCGCGAGGGTACCGACCTTGGCGCCCCCGGTCTGGTCGGGAGAACCCTGGACGCACTGCTGGGCATCCGGCTCTAGCTGGCCGGCGGGTCCTCGCGACGACGAAGGTAGCGCTGGAACTCGCGGGCGATGGCCTCACCAGTGGCCTCCGGGAGGTCTGCGGTGTCCTGCGCCTCTTCCAGAGACCGAACGTACTCGGCGACCTCGTCGTCGGACTCGGCCAGCTCGTCGACCCCGTGCTCCCAGGCCCGTGACTGCTCAGAAAGGTCGCCGTGCGGGATGGTCAGGTCGAGCAGCTCTTCGAGCTTGGCGATCAGCCCCAGAGTGCCCTTGGGCGAGGGGCTGCCGCCGGCGTAGTGCGGGATCGCGGCCCAGCACGACAGCGAAGGCAGGTCGGCCTGGCTCGCGGCGTCGGCCAGGACCCCGACGATTCCGGTCGGGCCCTCGTAGGCGCTGGGTTCGAGATCGAAGCGATGCATGACGTCCTCATGCTCCGAGGTCGCGGTGATCGGGATCGGCCGGGTGTGCGGCACATCTGCCAGCAGGGCGCCCAACGTGACGAACTTCGTCACCCCCATCTGGCGGGCGAACTCGAGCAGCTCGATGGTGAATGATCGCCAGCGGGTCGAAGGCTCGATGCCCTGGACCAGGAGGATGTCATGGTCCAGGGACGTGGAGGTTGCCAGCAGGATGCGCGTGGTCGGCCAGCTGATCCTTCGCTTGCCCTCGTCCAGCACCACCCGCGGGCGGTTGACCTGGAAGTCGTAGTACTCCTCGGGGTCGAACGCCGCGATCGGCTCGGCCTTCCAGACCTCCGCGAGGTGCTCGATGGCCGCGGTGGCCGCCTCTCCAGCGTCGTTCCAGCCCTCGAAGGCGGCGATCATGATCGGGTCGCGCAGCTCTGTCACGTCTTCGAGCTGGATCACCAGGTGCCTCCATATTGCTCGTCGGTTCGCTCGTCGCGGGGGCTGAAGTGACCAGCCTACGTAATCCGGGGCGGGCGGACCCGCCACGCGCCGATAGACTTCGGGCCGATTCCCTAGTGAGAAGGTCCACCACCTTGAGCAGCCGCTCCGACCTCTTTCGAAAGACCCTTGCCGAGCGCGTCCTGGTAGCTGATGGGGCGATGGGCACGATGCTCCAGGCAGCCGACCCGTCGATGGACGACTTCCAGGGACACGAGGGCTGTAACGAGATCCTCAACATCACCCGTCCGGACGTGGTGCGAGGCGTCCACGACGCCTACTTCGCCGTGGGGGTGGACGCGGTTGAGACCAATACGTTCGGCGCCAACCTGGCCAACC
>JBDTOA010000049.1:0-10858 GCA_039933475.1 Dermatophilaceae bacterium | reverse complement strand
TGGAAGAGGGCCCCTGACCTGCGGAGAGGCCGGACGGGGACCCCCTCGCAGCTCGCCTCGACTTGATCGAGTGAGGTCGGGCAAATCGACGTAAAGCAGCCCGCACCAGGCAACCACACGATTTCAGCCGCACCCGCCCCGCCTCTCGACACCTGACGGATTGGCCAATCCGCTGCCGCCGAACACTGCGACAGTATGAGTGTGAGCACGCTCAACGCCACCGATGCGCAGCTCGTGCGCGACATCGCGGCGGGGGATGACGAGGCACTGCGGCTGCTGTACCAGCGGCACGCCGGGTGGCTGATGCTCCGACTGCAGCGACGCTGCGGCAACCCTGACCTGGTTGCCGGCGCTGTCCAGGACACCTTCGTGGCCGTCTGGCAGTCCGCGGGGCGGTGGCGAGGTGAAGGCGAGGTCGCTGCCTGGTTGTGGGGGATATCGATACGGCGCCTCATCTCTGCCCTGAGGGGGCGTCGTGAGGCGGACCCGTTCGGCCAGGACGTGATTGCCGCAGCCTCACCGATCGTTCAGAGTGCCGAGGACGAGCTGCTGCTCGGCGTCGAGCACGGCGATGTCGGGTGGGCGCTGAGATCGCTACCGCCCGAGCTGCGCGCGACCGTTCAGGCCGTTGTGATCGACGGCCTCACCAGCAAGGAGGCGGCTGGGCTGCTGGGTCTCCCGCAGGGCACGGTCAAGACCCGGCTGCGAGCGGCCAAAGTCCAGCTGCGTCAGCGCCTGATGCCGATCCGTGACGGGAGAATGTCATGACCGCGAACACCTGGCACGTGGGACCGGAGCTCTTGTCCCGCTATGCCTCTGGGGCACTCGATCTCGCCGTTCAGGCTTCGGTCGAAGAGCATATGACGACGTGCTCTGACTGCCGACAGGACGCCGCAGAGAAGGCGCCACAGTCGTCGCTCGACGAGGTCTGGCACGGGGTCGTGACGGTGACGTCAGCACCGCGGTTTCCCCCGGTGCTCAGACTGGCGAGCCGGATCGGCCTGCCGGAAACCGATACCGTCATCCTGCGCACCTCGAGCAGCTTGCACCGGCCCTGGCTGATCTCGCTCTCCGGGGCGTTGCTGTTCGCAGTCGTGGGCAGCCTGCTGACCGCGCAGGACCAGCGAACGTTCTCTCTGTTGCTCGCCCCCCTGCTGCCGGCGGTCATCGTCGCGGCGGCATACGACTCGACTGATCCGATGCGCGACCTCACCTCGTCCACACCGTTCAACAAGCTGCGGATCGCCTTGTTGCGGACCGTCGCGGCAGTGGGCTCGGCGCTCCCGATCGTGCTCGGGATCGGGGTCCTGCTGCCCTTCGTCGGCGCCCAGGCCTTCGCCTGGCTCCTGCCCGCCATCGCCCTGACCCTGCTGGCGCTGAACCTGCTCACCTGGTGCCGAGCCCCGCTGACGGCGGCCGTGGTCACCGGCGTCTGGATGACGTTCGTTGCAGCCCTCCGCGCCGGCAACGACCTCGCCGTGGCGACGACTCCGCCCGCCCAGGTGGGATTCGCCGTCGTGTGCCTGCTCGCCTTGACCGTTCTCGCTCTTCGACTCATTTCCTTCCGAGCACCTGGAGGCTACGCATGAATGCTCCGATCGCCGCACTCGACGGTGTCACCAAGTCCTACGGCAGAGCCGAAGCCCTGCACGCGACCGACCTCACCTTCGGCCCGGGAGTGATCGGGCTGCTCGGCCCCAACGGCGCCGGCAAGACCACCCTGCTGAGGCTGCTGGCCACGGCGATGCCGCCGACATCAGGACAGATCACGGTCGACGGTCATCGGGTCACCGGTTCCATGGCCGAGCGCACCGACGCAAGGCGACGGCTGAGCTACCTTCCGCAGGAGGTTGGCTTCCCGCGCAGAATGACCGCCTTCGGCTTCCTCGACTACATCGCCGTGCTCAAGGAGTGGAAGGACCGCGATGCCCGGCACCGCGAGGTCGCTCGAGTGCTCGACCTGGTGAATCTTGAGGACCGGCGTAACAAGCGCGTCACTGCCCTTTCGGGCGGCCAGCGACGACGGCTCGCGATCGCGCAGGCGCTGATGGGCGAACCAGCACTTGTCGTCCTGGACGAGCCGACCACGGGCCTGGACCCGGAGCAGCGGGCGTCGCTGCGCGGGATCCTCTCGTCGTACGGCGAGAGGGGGTCTGTGCTGCTGGCCACCCACCAGACCGAGGACGTCTCTGCACTCTGCGACCGAGTGATCATCCTCGACGATGGTCGGATCCATTTCGACGGCACCGTCCCCAACCTGATCGACACCGCTCGAGGGCAGGTCTGGGTCGGGTCCGAGGCCAATACCGGAGCGCTCTCGTCCTGGCGCACCGGGAACGGCGAGATCCGCTCTGTGGGTGGCGTGCCCTCGACGACCAGTCGCCCCGCCGAGCCGGCTGTCGAGGACGCCTACCTCCTCGCGCGTCGCGCCAGCCTCGACAACACGGGAGTCGTCCGATGACCGCCGTGACCGTTTTGGCAGCGCCCGCCCGCGAAGGGTCGTTGCTGGCTCAGCTGGCCCGCAAGGAGATCGTCCGTTACCTGCGGCACCCGCTCTTCCTGACCGGGGTCGTCCTGACGATGCTGCCGCTGCTAGGGCGTCCGGACCCCGCGGAGTCGTCGCTGGGCATCGTGATCGCACCTGCGATGGGGCTCGGGGTGTTCGGTCTTGTCGTGATGGCATCGCTGACCCGAAGCTCCGACCAGATCGCCGAGTCTGCGGGCGCGGTCGCAGTCAGCGAGCGCACCCGTACGCTCGCGCTGGCCAGCGCGATGGTTGTGCCGTTCGCCGCGGCGATGGGGATGTTCGCCTGGGCGGTCTGGGCCTACCACGCCCACCCGGCCCTCCCCAACGGCTCACCCTTCGGGGGGATCGGGGACGACTGGGCCTACGCCGTACTCTTCGCCCTCGGCGTGCTCCCTGCCCTCGGCGGGCCCGCCCTCGGCCTGGTCATCGGGCGGTGGCTGCCGCAGCGAGGTGCCGCCCCCACGATCGCGGTGCTCCTGGTGCTGGAGACGGTCCTCATGCAGGGCTGGCTCGAGCCGGTTCGATCTTTCCGGGTGATCGCGCCGTGGGTGCAGTTCACCGGGCCCTATGGGGTCCCCGGGGACCCGGACCGCATGCTGATCTTCACCGGCTCACCCCAGTGGTACGCCGGCTACCTGGTGGCCCTCACGGCGCTGGCGGTTGTCGCCGCTCTCCTGCACGACCGGGAGCATCCCCGCGGCAGGTTGTATGTCGTGTTCGGGGTGCTCGTCCTGGTGGCGGTCGCGCTCTGTCTGCTCGCGATGACTTCCGGGGTGCAGTCCGAGATGGTGAACCCTCTGCCCTCGAGCCCATGATCGCCCACGCGCGCCGAGCCGTGCCCTCGTCATTGCTCTTCGTCGCAGCGGTCCTGGTGGTCGCCTTGCTGGTGCTGGTCGAGCATTGGCCATACACGCTGTGGCCGCTCCAGGGCATGGCGGTCGGGCTGCTCGCCGCTGCAGCGGCCTGGTGCTTCGACGAGCCTGCCGCCGCCATCACGGACACGACCCCGCGCCAGCTGGCGTGGCAGACGACCGCACGATCTGCAGGCGTGGTCGCGCTCCTCCTGGTCTGGGTGGTCGCCGTCGCGCAGACGCGATCCGGGTATTTCGGGCATGCGCTCGACGTTGCCTGGCAAGGAGTCGCAGCGACGCTCGTAGTGACGGCGATCGTGACCTGGCGCCGTTCTCGGCACGTAGCCACGCCGGCCGGCAGCGCCTTCGCGGCCACCGTGATGGTGAGCCTCGCCTTGGCGGTCGTCAAGCCACTCGCGAGGTACGTCGAGGTGTTCCCTTACGCCTCGAGCGGCCACTGGGGCGGTGCCAGAACGCTCTGGACGGCCGCCGCTGTCCTGGCGGTGGCCGTGCTCTGGGGGGCTCTGGGCGGACTCAGCTCATCCCGCGTGCTGCGAAGGTGAGCCCGGTTCGGCTTCCAACAGAGCGGTTGGGCGATCGGAAGCGCCTCGACAGCGAGAACGCATCCGTCGGCCTCGGCCCGGGTCATCGTCGAGACCGGCGACCCATCAGGACAACACGGCGGCCGGGGCGTCGTTCACGGCGACGAGCTGGGTTGCGGTGTAGTGGCGTAGGGCCCGCACCTGGGTGGGCTCGAGACGGTCGCAGACCCAGTCCCAGTGCAGCGAGCACCAGTCGCCTGCGGCGAGCGCACGGGTGAGGTGCATGGTCCCTTCACCCGTGACGGCCACCTCTTCGCGGACCGCGCCCAGGACCAGGCGATGGCCGTCCCACTCCAGTGGCTGGGACTGCACGACGGCGTGGTCGCCCGTGACTGCAACGACCTTGCCCCAACGGATCCGGCAGCGGTCGAGAACGCGCAGGGGCTCGTCGACCACACCGTTACGCAGCAACCCCACGAAGGGGTACACGCCGAGCACGTGGAAGCTGTGGTGGGGGAGCGCACCGTTGGGTATGGATCCCGCGAGCCGAACCCAGGACCGGCCGGCCCGGTGGCGGAAACGCTCGTCCAACGAGCCGCCGAGCAGGACCGTTCCGACCCGCTCCAGCATCGGGCTGCCCAGCCAGTACGCCTCGACGACCCGGGCGTCAAGGGGGTCGTCAAGGCCGTTGGCTGCGGCGATGAGCTCGAGGTACGGCCAGGCTCCCTCGAACGCCCGCAACGACTGACGCAGCCCGCCGTCGACGACACCGGCAGAGGTCTGTTCGAGCAGTGCTCCGGGGTCGTCGCCACCGCAGTACCCGAGCTGGTTCGGTGGGTACGCGTATCGCGCGAAGAGCAGAGGCCCGTCCGATCTTGGTCCGGGTGGGCTCACCTCACACCGGCGAGATGGTCGCCACCGATCCTCCCCGGGAGGGCCGCAAGGCCGGTGCCGACGAGGATGAGAGCCACCCAGCCCAGCTGCGGGACAAGGGGCGCGCCCTTGACGCCAGCTGCCAGTAGCGCGGTGATCACAGCTCCGACCACCAGGACGGCGGTGACGTCGACCGCCGGAGCGCGCGAAAGAGCCGCGAACCAGGTCGAGACGTAGCCGGCGAGGATCACGCCGGTCAGCAGAACCCACATCCACTGCGTTCCCGTCAGCGCGGTGAGCGCGCCGCCTTTGCCCCGGGCCAGCGTCCAGGCAACGAGGACAAGGGATCCGACGCCCATCCGGGTCAGTCCGACCGTCCATGAGGACAGGTCGGTGAGCAGTCGCTTGGCAACGACGACCTCGAACGCCCAGATCAGGGTGGCCCCGAGCACCATCAGCTGGCCCTGACCCAGGAGAGTCGTGGCACCTCCGGCCAGCCCGATCTGGCCGATGACAAGGAGCGCGATGGCGGCAACGTGCATCCAGCTGAGCCGCTCACCCAGCAGTGGCAGCGCGAGCAGGGCCACCCATACCAGCAGGGTCTTGTGCAGGAAGGCGGCATCCGTCGCGGACGCCCGGGCCAGGCCCTCGAAGAAGAGCAGGAAGGCAACCGCGCCGCCGAAGAGGCCGACGAACCCGAGGCCCGCCCACTGCTGCGGCCGCGACGGCCGGGTGAAGACGGTTCCCCGGCGGCGCGCCGATATCGCCCCGGTGAGCGCGACCAGCACGAGGGCCGCAACCACGTTCTTGGCCGTCGTGTAGCTCGAGGCGTCCCCGAATGCCTTGACCCCGTAGGAGTTGAGGAAGACGGCCACGCCGCTGATGCAGGCGGTTCCCAGGGCCAGCAGCAGACCGGTACGCCGGGTCGCCTTCGGTCGCGTAGCGTCCCGTCGGATCGCGTTCAGTGGTGTCGCATTCATCGGACTCCCTCATTTGTCGGGTTGCGCAGCGCCAGTGCATCTTCGGCTTCGTGTTCGGTCAGCAGGCCAAGCACCAGTCCCGAGTGCATGAGCACCCAGTCGCCAGGTGCCACGGCGTCGGTCATGGTGAGCAGTGAGGCGGTGATGACCCGGTCACCGGTGTCGACCTCGACGCAACCGGCGCCAGCACTGGCCGTGACCTGGCCCACCGTGCCGAGGCACATCAGGGCACACTTTCCGGGTCGTCGATCGCGTCGATCGCGTCGAGCACGGCGACTGCAGCGGCCGGGACGGCTGCCGCGACGGCCTCTGACAGGGGGGCGCCGTGGGCGAACTCCGCGGCCTCTACGCCGACCACCACAAGCCTTTGGGGGAGCCGGCCGAGGGCGCGTGCTAGCTCCACGACCGCGGCCAGACCCAGTGCGTGGGTGCCTCCGGCAGCCCAGCGTCCTGTTCGAAGGGTGTGGGCGACCGCGTCGATGACGCGGATGTCGCCCGGGGTGCCGCCGGAGCTCATGGCATCGGTGAGGATGACCGTGTCTTCGGGGTCCCATGCATCGAGTGCCTCGCTGGGGTCGTCGAACTCGAGCACGTTGACGCCGAGGCGCTCAGCCGCCACCTCCCGCGCAACCTGGACGCCCACGGCATCGTCGCCACGGTCCGGGTTGCCGAGACCGATGACGAGCACCTGGCCGGTCATCGCTCCTCCACAGTCAGGTCGAGGAAGTGAGTCGCACAGGAGATACAAGGGTCGTAGTTGCGGATCGCCTGCTCGCACTGTCGGACCAGCTCGTCGCGGGGGAGGTCGAGGCGGTCCTGTACGAACACCCGCAGGTCGGCCTCGATGCTCCGCTGGTTCTGCGAGGTCGGCGGCACGATCGTGGCGTCCAGGATCGTGCCGTCCTCGGCGAGCTCGTAACGGTGGTAAAGCAACCCGCGTGGTGCCTCGGTCGCGCCGTACCCGATTCCTGCGCGCGGCGGGACGTCCACGAACGGTGCCGCGGCGCCCTCCCATCCGTCGATGATCCGCAGGGCCTCGTCGGTCGCGTGAACCAGCTCGACGGCACGCACGACGATCGACTGGAACGGGTTGCGGCACTCCGCTCCCAGCCCCGCGTCACGCGCGGCCTCCTGGGCGATGGGGCCGAGCTGGTCGTGGTTGAGCGCGTAGCGTGCCAGCGGCCCCACGACGTACGACTCCTGGCCGTCGAGCCGCGCGTGCAGCGCGTTGGACCTGGCAACGTGCTCCTCGACGACATGTGTCCCGAAGTCGGCGACCTCGAACGCGCGGCCGGTGCTCGTGACCACCGAACCTCCCTCGAGGGGGTATCCGTGAGGTGACCGCAGAGCGACGTACTCCTGGTGCTGGACCATGTCGGGGAAGTCGAAGCCGGCCACCAGTCGGACGGTCTCGACGGCATCGTCGCGGGCCCGCTCGAGCATCGGACGGATGCCCCCGAGCTCCTCCGGGGTCGGGAGGCGGTAGAAGCCACCGACACGGACGTTGACGGGGTGGATCGCTCGTCCCCCGACGAGGGTCATCAGAGCGTTGCCAGCTTTCTTCAGCCGTAGCCCGCGCTCGACGACCGGGCCGTGGTCGGCTGCCATCTCGATCGCCCCCGGGTAGCCCAGGAAGTCCGGCGCGTGCAACAGGTAGATGTGCAGCGCGTGGCTCTCGATCCACTCGCCGCAGTAGAGCAACCGGCGCAGCAGCCGTAGCTCCTCCGGAACCGTTATGCCGCAGGCACTTTCGATGGCCAGGCAAGAGCTCATCTGGTAGGCGACCGGGCAGATCCCGCAGATGCGGGCGGTGATGTCCGGCGGTTCCGTCCACGCCCGGCCACGCAGGAACGCCTCGAAGAACCGGGGTGGCTCGAAGATCTGCAGCTCCACGTCGGCCACGAGGCCGTCCTTGACGACGACGTGCATGCTGCCCTCGCCCTCGACCCGGGCCAGGTTGTCCACGTGCAGGACGTGATCGCCCTGGGTGAGCTTGTGGGTCACGAGGTCACCTCCTCTCGCCGTGCGCTGTCATGGAGCTCGCTCTCGCGTCTGAACGGCTCGGCGCCGGCGTTGAAGGTCCGGAAGATCCGGAGGACCTGCGCCTCGTCCATGCCCAGCAGACCAAGCCGGCTGGCAAGGGAGCCGGTGTTCGGGGTGTCCTGAGGGCCGAAGCAGCCGTAGCAGCCCCGCGAGTACGTGGGACAGAGGGCGCCGCACCCGGCCAGCGTGACCGGTCCGAGGCAAGGCGTCCCGTGGGCGACCGCGACGCAGATCGCGCCGCGACGCTTGCACTCGACGCAGACGCTGTAGGACGGGATGCGGGGTTTGCGGTCCTGGACGAAGGCGGCCAGCACCTCCAGGAGCTGCCTGGAGTCGATCGGGCAGCCGTGCAGCTCGTAGTCGACCGTCACGTGCGCCGCGATCGGGGTGGAACGGTCGAGGGTCTGCACGTACTCGGGGTGGGCGTAGACGATCGAGCGGTACTCCGCGACATCCGCGAAGTTGCGGAGCGCCTGGATCCCGCCGCTCGTGGCGCAGGCGCCGATCGTTATCAGGGTGCGGGAGACGCGGCGGATCTCGAGGATGCGCTCGGCGTCAGCCGGAGTGGTCACCGAGCCCTCGACCAGCGAGACGTCGTAGGGGCCCTCGACCACGGAGCGGGTCGCCTCCGGGAAGTAGGCGATCTCGACCTCCCCCGCCAGCGGGATGAGCTCGTCCTCGCAGTTGATCAGGGTGAGCTGGCAGCCGTCGCAGGAGGCGAACTTCCAGACGGCCAGCTTGGGGTGGCGGTGTTGGCTGGGCTCTGTCATGTCACACCTCCCGCAGTCCGAGCAAGCCGGTGACCTGCGCGTAGGGGAGCACCGGGCCGTCGACACACACGAACAGCTCGCGGTACTGGCAGTGTCCGCACAGACCGACCCCGCAGCGCATGTTGCGCTCCAGCGAGACCCGGATGCGGCTGGAGCGAACGCCCCGTGCGACGAGCGCCAGAGCGGTATGCCGCATCATCACCTCGGGACCGCAGATGAGGGCGAGGGTTGACCTGGGGTCGAACCCTGCCCGGGCGACCAGCGTCGTCACGAGCCCGACGCGACCGGTCCAGGTCGTGGGGCCGTAGTCGACCGTGACAAGGACCTCGACGCCCTGCGCTTCCCACTGACCCAGCTCTTCGGTGAAGAGCAGCTCGTCGGGGCTTCGCGCTCCGTAGAGGACGACCACCCGGCCGTACTCGTCCCGGTGGGCGAGCACCTCGAGCACCGCGGGCCGCAAGGGCGCCAGCCCGATGCCTCCAGCCACGAAGACGACATCTCCTCCGGGACGGGCGTCGGACACGTCCCAGCCGGTCCCGTATGCCCCTCGGACGCCCAGCACGTCGCCGACCGATGCGCGGGAGAGGGCATGGGTCACAGCACCGACGTCACGCACTGTGTGCTGCAGCGGGCCGGAGACATCTGCCTCGCCGCTGACAGAGATCGGCACCTCCCCGACACCGAAGGCTGACAGCATCGTGAACTGGCCGGGGGTGAAGGCAAGAGGGATACCGTCGTTCGGCTCCAGCAGGAGGGTGAAAGTGTCCGCCGTGTCCTGCCGCCGGCCCACGAGGCGGAAGAGTCTCGGGACCATCGCGCCGTCGGCCGGCTGCGGCGCGGTCGCCTCAGCGAGACGCGGCATCGGTGACCACACGCGCGCCGTACAGGTCTAGGAGCCGCAGCTGGGCCGCCACCAGCCGCCCGTTCATCACCTTGGAAACACGCTGCATGAGCTCGTACCCCAGGCGAGGGTCCTGCTCGCACTTACCGCGCAGGCAGGCCCCGTCGAAGGCGACCACGCCCGTGGCCTCGGCGGCGCGCGCGTCGAACGTCGAGCGGTATGGCGGCACGAGCCACGACCAGCCCACCACATCGCCCTCATCTGCGGTGTCGAGGACCAGCGTTCCCGCGGAGGGGCCGTGCACCTCGATGGCGACCCGGCCGCGCCGGACAACAAAGAACCGGTCAGCCGGGTCACCCTCGCGGCAGAGGTACTGGCCGGCGGCGATGCTGATGTTGGTCGCGCAACCAGCCACCAGCGCAAGCGTCGGCGCGTCCAGCCCCTCGAAGAAGGGGTGGTCTGGCAGGTACTGCTCGATGGTGCGCATGTCAGTCCTTTCCTGAGCGGATGGCCGCGACCTCTGCGGTGAGGTCGATTGCGGCCGGGCACCACGTAATACAGCGGCCGCAGCCGACGCATCCCGACGTGCCGAACTGGTCCACCCACGAGGCGAGCTTGTGCGTGGCCCACTGGCGGTAGCGCGACTTCACCGAGGTGCGGACGCTCCCGCCGTGGAGGTAGGAGAAGTCGGTGGTGAAGCAGGAGTCCCAAACGCGCCACCGCTCGGTCGTGCTTCCGGTGAGGTCGCCGACGTCGTCGACCGAGGTGCAGAAGCACGTGGGGCACACGAGGGTGCAGTTCGTGCAGGACAGGCAGCGGCTCGCGACCTCGTCCCACTGCGGATGCTCGGTGTTCGCGTAAAGCAGGTCGCGAAGCCGGTCGGTGTCGAGAGACCGCCCCATCCTCTCTGCCGCGGCAGCGCCAACGTCGCGCGCTGCAAAGTGGTCAGGTTCGGCGGCTGCCCGAACCTCATCACTCCCTGTCCGGGCCTGCAGCCCGTCCAGGACCTCCTGGCCGCGGTCGCTGCCCGCGACGACGAGGAAGCGGTTCTCGGCCTGGTCGAGCAGCTCGGTCAGGGCAAGATCGAAGCCTTCGTGAGGGACCGGACCGGTGCCCATCGAGACGCAGAAGCACGTGCCCCCAGGAGTCGAGCAGGTCAGCGCGACAACGAAGTTGGCCTCGCGACGCGCAACGTATGCCGCGTCGGCCACGGCCCGCTCCGCGAGGACGCGGTCGTGGATCGCGATCGCGTGCAGGTCGCAGGACCGTACGCCGAACAACGCGAGTCGCGGCGCATCGACGACAGCGGGCTCGACCTCAACCTCGGCAGCGAGCCGCCGGCCGCTCCACAACAGCTCGCGGGAGGGGAACAGCTGTGCCTTCCAGCCTTGCGGACCCGAGGCATATCCGAACAGCGCCTCGTCATCGCGG
>JBDTOA010000048.1:0-11511 GCA_039933475.1 Dermatophilaceae bacterium | reverse complement strand
AGAAGGTCGCGGTGAAGAAGGCGGCTCCGGCCAAGAAGGTTGCCGTGAAGAAGGCGGCTCCGGCCAAGAAGGTTGCCGTGAAGAAGGCGGCTCCGGCCAAGAAGGTTGCCGTGAAGAAGGTCGCGGTCAAGAAGGCGGCTCCGGCCAAGAAGGTTGCCGTGAAGAAGGCCGCCCCGGCCAAGGTCGCGGTCAAGAAGGTTGCCGTGAAGAAGGTTGCCGTGAAGAAGGCGGCACCGGCCAAGAAGGTTGCGGTCAAGAAGGTTGCCGTGAAGAAGGCCGCCCCGGCCAAGAGGGTAGCCAAGAAAGCCTGACGCCTGACGAACGGGAAGGGTCGGCACCTGCTGGGTGCCGACCCTTCCGGCGTCTTAGCTGATTATCTCGCCGTCGCCGATGCCGACGATCCACAACCGGGTCACCGCTGAACCCGTCATCTCGATGCTGACGCGCTGACCGGGGCGCACGAGGCGCAGGCCGCTGGCGTCCAACACGGTGCCGTCAAAGGGGACTTCGAGGCCGTCGTCGAGCAGCACGCTGCCGGAACCGCTCTTGTCGTCATATTTGTGCACGCTGGCTTGCATGAGGTCAGGCTAGTCCCACGCCAGGTGGAGCACGGCCGCGGTGTGCCTGCCGACCCCGATCTCGACCGCGCGTCGCAGCGCCTGGTCGTCGTCCACGTCCGTGCGCAACGCCGGCAGGTCCAGCTCCAGGCGAACGCAGTCGTGCGCGTGTCGGGCGGCTGAGCTCGGCCCGAACCTCGGATCCAGGTCCTCTGAGGACAGGGCGCTGAGCAGGACGGTGCCGCCACCCCACGCGTCCGGCACGAAGGCCCGTGCATGCTCCGCGCAGGCACAGAGAGCATCGCTGAGATCCTGGGGCCGCAGCGTCGGGATGTCCCCTAGCAGGATCGCCGTTGGTCCGGGCCCCATGACTGCCTCGATGTACTCGATCCCTTGCCGTGCAGCGAGGTTGAGGCCATGACCGGTCTCGGCCACCACCCTCGCGCCTTCATCGCGTACGAATGCCGCGGTGGGGTCGTCGGAGGTCACGACCACCAGCTGAGCCGGGGGGATGCAGGCCAACGCTGCGCTGATCGTGTCAAGGGCAAACGCGTGCGCGAGATCTGCCCGTGCCACCCCGGGGGGTGGATGCAGACGGCTCTTGGCGGCCGGCTGGCCCTTGACCGGGACGATCAGTCGCCAGCGGTCGATACTGGGGGGGCGCATCTCGATGATCGTGTCAGCAACGGCGTGCTCGTCTCGACACCGACCCTCTCCTGCGGCGAAGATGACGGCGAACCAGGCCTCAAACAGGGGGACGTGGCCATCAACAGCACAATGAGCGGAGCCTCGGTGCGGCGAACTCGACCAGATCGGCGACTGCCGAGGTCATACCGTGGCCTTGCGATGGTCATTCGACCGGTGATGATGCTCTTTACCCGTCGCGACTGGAGCGGTGCGGAGAACTTCCCCAGCAGCGGCGGGTTTGTGGTGTGTCCGAACCACATCTCGTACGTCGACGTGTTCGCCTTTGCCCATTTCCTCTACGACAACGGACATCCGCCGTTCTTCCTGGCCAAGTCGGAGGTGTTCAAGATCCCGATAATCGGCAAGCTGCTGACCGCGGCCCAGCAGATCGAGGTTCACCGTGGCACCAGCCATGCGGCAGATGCGTTTTCGCACGCCGTTGAAGCTCTGGCAGACGGCAAGTGTGTCCCGATCTTCCCTGAAGGGACACTGACCCGTGATCCGGCGATCTGGCCAATGACGGCCAAGACCGGCGCTGCCCGGGTGGCGCTGACAACTCGATGCCCTGTGATTCCGGTCGCCCAGTGGGGGCCTCAGGAGATCATGGCGCCGTATGCCAAGGGTTTTCACCTTTTCCCGCGCAAGACCATGCGGATGATCGCAGGACCTCCCGTCGACCTCAGCGACCTGTACGACAAGCCCATGGGGGCGGCCACCCTGCGCGAGGCCACAGACCGGATCCTGGACGCCATCACAAGGCAGCTCGAGATGATCCGCCAGGAGAAGGCTCCGGCGGTCCGCTTCGACTCCCGCACGGCCGGGGTAGCAGAGATGGGTAACCCGAACCGACCCGCTCGTGCCAAGTCCCCGGACGCGCACAACCCAGAGTCGTCATGACCCGGGTGGCGGTGTTCGGCACGGGAAGCTGGGGAACGGCGTACGCGGCAGTGCTTGCCGATGCCGGGTCGCAGGTTCGGTTGTGGGGACGACGGGTTGAGCTCGTCGAACGGATCAACTCATCGCACGTCAACGATGACTATCTCCCTGATCTCGTCCTGCCAGAGGCAGTCTCGGCGACGACGGACGCCCAGAAGGCTGTGGAGGGTGTCGACATCGTCGTCCTGGCGGTCCCGTCGCAGACCTTGCGGGTCAGCCTGGCGCTCTGGGCGGACCTCATTCCCCCCGGCGCCGCGGTGGTCTCCTTGATGAAGGGTGTCGAGCTGGGCACGACCAAGCGGATGAGCGAGGTCATCGCCGAGGTCGCCGGCGTGGACCTCGACCGGATCGCGGTCGTTTCGGGGCCAAACCTCGCGCGGGAGATTGCCGCCAAGCAACCGGCAGCCACCGTGGTGGCCTCCATCGACGAGTCGCTGGCCGAACGGGTCGCGCTGGCCTGTGCCGCGCCGTACTTTCGTCCTTACACCAACACTGACGTCGTTGGCACCGAGCTCGGCGGCGCGGTCAAGAACGTCATTGCGCTAGCTGTCGGTATGGCTGAGGGCATGGGCATGGGGGACAACACCAAGTCCACCATCATCACCCGCGGACTGGCTGAGACCGTGCGGCTCGGCGTGGCTCTCGGGGCCGACCCGGCCACCTTTTCCGGTCTCGCGGGGATAGGCGACCTGATTGCCACGTGCATGTCGCCGCTGTCACGCAACTTCGCCTTCGGGGTGAACCTTGGTCGCGGCATGAGTGTCGCCGAGGTCAAGGCGTTGAGCTCGCAGACGGCTGAGGGAGTGAACTCCTGTCAGGCCATCCTGGAGCTGGCGCATCACCACGGCATCGATGTCCCGATCATCGAGAACGTGGCGGCAGTGATCCACAAGGGCCGCGCCCCAGACCGTGTCGCCGACACGCTGATGTCTCGCGCCCGCAAGGCGGAGACGATCTGACCGTTGCTCGTTTCAGGCCGGTTTGCTCGTTTCAGGCCGGTCTCAGGGCCAGATTTTCTTCGCTGATGCGGTCTGAACTGAGCAAAGCGGCCTGAGCTGAGTAACGGCCCTGAGCTCAGCGGGCGGGGATCACCTGGGCCAGTGCGTTGCCAAGGTCTCGCCAGAGGTCCTCGACGTCCTCGACGCCAACGCTGAGGCGCAGCAGGTTGTCCGGGACGGTGGACGCTTCCGCGGGATGTCGCCGTCGTCGTTCGATCAATGACTCCACGCCGCCCAGGCTGGTCGCGTGGGTCCACAGACTGACCTTGGCGGCAACGGTTTCGGCCTCCTGGACGCCACCATGAACCTCGATCGCGATGATCGAGCCGAAGCCTGGGTAACGCACCCTCTGCACGGCCGCGTGGCCCTGCAGACGACGAGCGAGCTCCGCTGCGTTGGCACTGGAGCGCTCGACCCTCAGGTGCATGGTCCGCATCCCGCGAAGCGCCAGCCACGTCTCCATGGGGCCCGCGATCGCCCCCTGGATCAGTCGATAGCGGTTCAAAGTCTCGTGAAACCTGCGCCCGCGCTCGCTGTCGGCCGTGACGGTCGCGCCCAGGATCACGTCTGCATGGCCCGAGAGGTACTTCGTGACTGAATGGACCACGATGTCGGCCCCCATCGACAACGGCTGTTGCACCAACGGTGTGGCGAAGGTGTTGTCGCACAGCGCCACCGCACCAACCAGGTGGGCTGCCTGAAACAGCCGCGGCAGGTCTGCGATCTCCAGCATCGGGTTGGTGGGAGACTCCGCCCACAGGATGTCGGCCCCCTCCAGTGCGCTGACCACCGCCGGGGTGTCGCTGATGTCAACGCGTCGCAAGATCGCCCGCCCGGCCTTTTCCAGTGACTCCAGGATCAGGCTCGTGCCGCTGTATGCGTGGGTCGGGGCGACGATGACGGCACCCTCGGGTGCGACAGAGAGCGCTGCGGCGATGGCAGCCATGCCCGAGGAGAAGACGAGCGCGGATCCGCCCTCGAGCGCGCCGAGGGCCTCCTCGAACGCGCTCCAGGTCGGGTTGCCGCCGCGGGCATAGTCGACTGGTCCGTCGGCGATGTACGTCGACGTCAGCTCCAGCGGCGCATTGAGGCCCGCTCCCGGAACGCGTGGCTGCCGGCCCGCCGAGACCAGGATCGAAGCAGGGGCAAGACCTTCATGATTCGCGTCCACGGCCTCAGCGTAGGGCCCGGCTTGCGAGGGGAGGACCAGGGTCGCGACGCTCTGGCGGTCGGCCGGCGGCGGGGCGATAAGGTCGCAGGCGATGAACGCCACAGACCAGCCCAGCGCCGAGTCCTCCGAGGTAGCGCCCCGCAAGCCCACGGTGGCCATCGTCTTCGGAGGTCGATCGTCCGAGCACTCAGTGTCCTGCGCGACGGCCGCCGGGGTGATGGCGGCGATCGACCGTGATGCCTATGACGTGATTCCGATCGGCATCGCCAAGGACGGTCGCTGGGTCCTGGCCTCCGATGACACCAGTGCGCTCGAGCTCTCGCCAGGACACGCTCCTGAGGTCGACGGGTCAGGTGCCGGGCTGCTGGTCCCGTTGAGCACCACGGAGCGGTCGCTGAGCGTACTCGAGCCCGGGATGCCACCTAGGGCGCTGGCAGAGGTTGATGTGGTGTTCCCGTTGCTCCATGGGCCATTTGGCGAGGACGGCACGATCCAGGGCCTCCTGGAGCTGGCTGACATGCGTTATGTGGGATCCGGGGTTCTGGCCTCGGCCGTGATGATGGACAAGGCGTACATGAAGGTCGTGTTCGCCGGCAGCGGTCTCGTGGTTGGACCGTACGTCGTGATCACCGATCGGGAGTGGCGTAACGACCCTGTCGCCTCGATGGATGCGGTTGCCTCGCTGGGCTGGCCGGTTTTCGTCAAGCCGGCGCGCGCCGGGTCGAGCATGGGCATCACCAAGGTGTCCGAGCCAGAGGCGTTGCGCGCAGCTGTCGAGCTCGCCCGAGAGTACGACCCGAAGGTGATCGTCGAGGCCAACATCGACGGCCGGGAGATCGAGTGTGGGGTCCTGGGGGGCCGCGACGGAGCTGCTGCCAGAACGAGCGAGGTTGGGGAGATCGTGGTCGTCAAAGGTCACGACTTCTATGACTTCGAGGCCAAGTACCTGGCGGACTCCGATGTCTTGCTCACCTGCCCCGCAGAGGTGTCGGACGATGTGGCAGACGAGGTTCGGCGGGTTGCCGCGGCTGCCTTCGAGGCTGCCGGCTGTGAGGGACTGGCCAGGGTTGACTGTTTCTACACCACCCACGGTGACGTGATCATCAACGAGATCAACACGATGCCCGGCTTCACTCCCCACTCGATGTACCCCCGGATGTGGGCGGCCTCCGGTCTCAGCTACCCCGAGCTGATCGACGAGCTGATCCAGCTGGCGCTCGCCCGTCGCACCGGCCTTCGTTAGAGGCAGTGCCGTTCGCCCTGAGGGATGGCAGACGCGGCAGCCCCGAACGCCGGGAGCAGCAGCGGCTCGGGCTTGTAGGCGCTCGGCACCAGGATCTCGATCGCCGGTGACCGACCGTAGGTCGTGAAGCGCACGCCGTCAGTCAGGGGATGGGCCACCCAGTCGATGCCGCTCACCGAGATGCACTGGTCGGTTGTCGGGCCGATGGCGGCCAGCCCGCACCGGGCGATGATCGCCGGGTCGCCCCATGCTCGTACGGCGTCCGAGGATGAGGATGTCGGCCGACTTGACTGGCCGCCGACGGTTTCGGGCCAGTGCACCGCAGCTGCGCGACAGGATGCCGATCCCGCACCGGCCGGGTCCACGACCTCGATCGACGATGAGCACGCAGCAGTCGCAAGGACTAGGAAGGCGCCGAGGTAGGTGGACGGGCGCCTTCGCACCAGTGCGATCAGACGTGCACGACCGTGCAGGTCAGGGTACGGGTGATGCCCTGGACGTCCTGGATCTTGGCGATGACGAGCTTGCCGAGGTCGTCAACGGTGCGCGCCTCGACGCGTGCGATGACGTCGTAGGGGCCGGTGACATCCTCGGCCATGGTGACACCGGAGATCTCGGCGATCGCCCTCGCGACCGTGGCCGCCTTGCCCACTTCGGACTGAATCAGGACGTAGGCCTGGACCACCACGACGCCTCCTAGGGAATGTGATCGGAGCTGTTCACCCCGAGGTTGACTGACCAGGCCCTACAGGACCCGGCGCCTCAGACGCTACCGTGCGAGGGCACGATACGTCCCATTGGGGAGGCCACATTGTTGAACGTACGCCCCGACGCCCCGGGGCCGACGCTCTCCGACGTCGGGGAGGACCAGCTCCTGTCGACCATTTTTCCGCTGCTGCCGGGTGGGCCTGGTGTCCTCATCGGTCCGGGGGACGACACGGCGCTCGTCAGCGCCGACGACGGGTCTGTCCTGGCCACGACAGATGCCATGGTCCGGGGTCGCGACTGGCTTGACGAGTGGTCGAGCGGTGCGGACGTGGGCGCCAAGATGGTGGCCCAGAACCTCGCCGACATCGCTGCCATGGGGGGTGTGCCGACGGCTCTCCTGGTCACGCTGATCGCGGATCCGCTGACGTCCCTGGCCTGGGTCAGAAGCTTCACGGAGGGGCTTGCGCAGGCGGCGGGCTCAGCCGGCGTCCCGGTGGTTGGCGGTGATCTCTCGTCGGCACCCGCTGGGGTGCTGGTGGTGTCGGCGACCGCCCTGGGCCAGTGCGAGGGGCGCGCGCCGGTATGCCGTTCCGGGGCTCAGGTGGGCGACGTCCTCGCCGTGTCGGGCAGCCTGGGCCACTCCGCCGCGGGTCTCTTGCTCCTCCAGCGCGGCGAAGCGGCCCTCGCCCCTGATCTGGTGGGCTACCACCTGCGGCCGAGGCCGCCCTACGAGCAGGGTCCGGCGGCGGCCCGTGCGGGCGCGACGGCCATGATCGATATCAGCGACGGGCTGGGGCGGGACGCTGGCCGCATAGCCGGTGCGAGCGGGGTCAAGGTCGAGCTGGACGAGGTGCCCCTTGCCGAAGACGTGGCCCAGCTGCGGCCGGCGGTCAGCGAGGTCGACGCGTGGCGCTGCGTGGTCGAGGGTGGTGAGGAGCACTCGCTCCTGGCGGCCTTCCCGGGGGCTGGACAGCTGCCCAGCGGCTGGCGAAGGATCGGCGGGATTGTCCAGGGCTCTGGCGTGTCTCTGCGCGGCGAGCCCGTGATCGGCGGAGGTTGGGACCACTTCGCCGGCTGAGCTCTTGTTGCGCCGAAACCACCGTTTCGCGCCGGATCCAGGCCACTTTCGGTGGTTTCGGCGCAACAAGAGGGGCTGGTCGGGAGCTGGCTGAAGCTTCAGGCAGAGACACCAAGAAGCCGACCCCCGCGAGGAGATCGGCTTCTTCGGCGTGCAAAGGGGTAGTGCGTACCTAGCGCTTGACCTTGCCGGCCTTGAGGCACGAGGTGCAGACATTGAGCCGCTTCGGGGTCACACCTGCAACACCAACCAGAGCCTTGACGCGCTGGATGTTGGGATTCCAGCGGCGCTTGGTGCGGCGGTGCGAGTGCGAGATGTTGTGACCGAAGCTCGGTCCCTTGCCGCAGACGTCGCAGTTGGCAGCCACGGGATTCTCCTGAATATTGATTGGGTGGTGTGAAAGATGCTGAGCCCCCAGTCAGGTAACGGCGCGCCAAGCAGCAGCACGCACCAACCATTGGGGAACTGGTCGATCCTAGCCGAGTCGGCAGGCTGGGCCAAAATGGGCGAGTCGGCGGCGATGGACCTGCCCGTTCGAACTGCGGGTGCGAGCATTAGCCTCACGGCAGGCGAGCCTTTCAAGATGGCGGACATCACAACAGGGCGGAGGTGATGGGTGTGAGCGGGACAGGGCATCGACTGGAGCATCTCGACTACCAGGCGGCGAGGCGATGGGCGATGGCCACCCGGGCCGCCTTCGCAACGCATCGAGCCGAGATCGACGACCTCAACGTCTTCCCGGTGCCCGACCGAGACACCGGCACAAACCTCTACATGACCCTGGACTCTGCCCTCGAGGCAGCACGAGCGGCCTCACGTGATGGCGCAGCCGGTGCGGAGCCCACGCTCGCAGGTGACGCAGCAGCACTCGCCCGGGCCTGTCTGCTGGCCGCCCGCGGCAACTCCGGAGTCATCCTCAGCCAGCTGGTCCGAGGACTGAGCGAGGTCATCGGCGAGGCTGCGGCCCGGCGCATCGGAGGCATCAGGGGCATCGCGGGCATCGACGCCCCAACGCTCGCCCTGGCCGTGCGACGGGCAAGTGACCGTGCCTATGCCAGCGTGACCCGCCCGGTCGAGGGAACGATCCTGTCGGTTGCCGCGGCCGCCGCCAGCGCTGCAGAGCTTGCTGTGGCCAAGGGCTCAGACCTGTATGCCGTCGTGCACGCCTCGCTGGCAGCGGCCAGGGTGGCTCTGGCAGAGACGACTGCCCAGCTGCCCAGCCTTACCCGCGCCGGCGTGGTTGACGCCGGCGGCATGGGGTACGTCCTGGTGCTCGAGGCCCTCGAGCGGGTCATCGCCGGTGAGCTGGCCACTGACCCACGACCAGTTCGTGGGGCGCGTCCTCACCCGCAGTCGTCAGCGCCTCCACCGCGCGAGTGCGGCCCCGGCGATCCGGGGGGGCCGGCATACGAGGTCATGTATCTGCTCTCGGACAGCACCGAGGACGCGGTGTCGGAGCTGCGGATCCGGCTCGACGTGCTCGGTGACTCGGTCCTGGTCGTCGGTGGTGAGGACCTCTGGAACGTTCACGTGCACGTTGACGACGCCGGGGCGGCAGTCGAGGCCGGCATCAGGGCCGGACGGCCGCATCGCATCGCGGTCACGCACTTTGGCGACCAGGAACGCGCCAGGACGAGCGCCCCGGATGACGGAGCCGTCGCCGTCGTGGCCTGTGCATCAGGTGATGGCCTGGCCGAGGTGTTCACCGCTGCCGGTGCCATGACCGTGCCCAGTCGGCCAGGGCTGCGTGCGTCGGCAGGACAGCTGCTGGATGCCATCCGTTCCACGGGTTCACGCCATGTTCTTGTTCTACCCAACGACAGCGATGTCGAGCTGGCAGCCGAGGCGGCAGCCTCGGCGGCCAAAGAGGGCGGCCTCGAGGTGCACGTCGTGCCGTCGCAGTCGGCGGTGCAGGGCATCGCTGCGCTCGCTGTCTTCGAGCCGACCGCCAACGTCCGGGACAACCTGGCAGCCATGAGCGGGGCTGCCGCCGCAACCCGCCACGGGGCGCTGACGCTGGCCACCAAGGATGCGTCGACCGACGTCGGGCGGTGCCGTGCGGGCGACGTCCTGGGCCTGGTCGACGGTGAGGTCACGGCTGTCGGCAACGATCTCGCAGCGGTAGGTGCGGAGGTGGTCGCCCAGCTGCTCGCCCAGGGCGGTGAGCTGCTGACCATCATCAACGGAGCCGGTGGCGGACCCGAGCTCTCGGCCGCCGTCGCAGCCTCGGCGAGTGAGCGTGGCAATGTTGAGGTCAGCGTCATCGAGGGCGGGCAGCTGCTCTATCCGCTGCTGCTCGGGGTCGAATGACGTGGCGGACCTGACCACTCCGCTCGGCCAGGTGGTCGGCAAGACCTCGGCGAGCCCGCTGGCCAAGCATCGAGGCCTTCACACCGTCGGCGACCTGCTCGACTTCGTCCCCCGGCGTTATCACGAGCCGGGCAAGCTGACCGATCTCTCCACCCTGGCCGAAGGCGAGGACGTGACAGTGGTGGCCAGGGTTGACCGCGTCACGACCCGGGCGATGCGCCAGCGAAGAGGCCGGATGCTCAACGCCGTCATCACGGACGGAGCCCATGAGCTGGACCTGACCTTCTTCAGCGCGTATGGCCATGAGGGGAGGCTGGTGACCGGGGCACTCGGCCTGTTCTCCGGAGTCGTCGGGCGCTATCAGAAGACGTGGCAGCTGACCCACCCGGACTACCAGATCTTCGACCCGGAGGACGAGGACGCGACGGTCAAGAAGCACATGAGCCACCTGATGCCGATCTATCTTCCGGCTGGCAAGGCGATGCCCTCCTGGAAGGTCGAGAAGGTCGTCCAGGTCGTCCTCGCGTCCCTGGATGACATACCGGACCACGTGCCTCCCGAGGTTCGAGAACGCCGGGGCCTGGTGGACCTCATGTCGATGTACCGCCTCCTCCACCTGCCGCCCACGCACGCAGACGTGTCGCGGGCCAGGCGTCGCCGCCGGTACGACGAGGCGTTCACGGTCCAGACGGTTCTTGCCCAGCGCCGCATCGCCGGCGATGGGCTGCGCACCGCTCCACGGCCGCCCAGCAAAGGTGGGCTGCTTGAGGCCTTCGACGCACGCATGCCCTTCGAGCTCACCGCCGGTCAGCTGGAGGTTGCTGCCGAGATCGCCACAGACCTGGCCAGCGAACACCCGATGAACCGGCTGCTCCAGGGCGAGGTCGGGTCAGGCAAGACGGTAGTGGCGCTGCGGGCGATGCTGTCCGTGATCGACTCAGGCGGACAGTCGGCTCTGCTCGCCCCAACGGAAGTCCTTGCGTCACAGCACTTCCGGTCCATCACCTCGATGCTGGGCGACCTTGCTGAGCGAGGTTTGCTCGGCGGTAACGAGATAGGCACGCGCGTGACGCTGCTGACCGGGAGCCAGCCCACCGGCATACGACGAAAGGCCCTGCTCGAGGCCGCATCCGGTGAGGCCGGCATCGTCATCGGGACGCATGCCCTGATCCAGGAGCACGTCCAGTTCTTCGATCTGGGTCTTGTGGTCGTCGACGAGCAGCACCGGTTCGGTGTTGAGCAGCGAGATGCGTTGCGAAGCAAGGGAAAGCAACCACCACACGTGCTGGTCATGACCGCAACCCCTATACCGCGGACGGTCGCCATGACGGTCTTCGGTGACATGGAGACATCCACGCTGGCGGAGCTGCCCAAGGGTCGTTCGCCGATCGCGACGCATGTGGTGAGCAACCCCCGGTGGTTCCAGCGCACCTGGGAGCGCGTGGCCGAGGAGGTCAGGGCCGGGCACCAGGCCTACGTCGTCTGCCCAAGGATCGGCGATGCCGACCCGGACTCGGATTCGGTTGCCACCAAACGGGATTCGTCGGACGAGGATGTCGACGTCATTTTCGAGGTCGACGATTCGGCTCCACCCTCGACACGTGAGCTGCGCAGCGTCCTCGAGATGGAGGGCGAGCTGCGCCACAACCCTGCACTGAGCGCCCTCCGGATCGCGATCCTTCATGGTCGGATGGCGGCTGACGAGAAGGACGAGGTCATGCTGGCCTTCGCCGCCGGCACGGTAGACGTCCTGGTTGCCACGACCGTGATCGAGGTGGGCGTGGACGTGGCCAACGCCACCGTCATGGTCATCATGGACGCCG